>CAZFAW010000247.1:0-4646 GCA_964517015.1 uncultured Chryseobacterium sp. | reverse complement strand
CATGCTGATCATCCCCGTCAAGGAAGGCGAGAGCATCGACAAGGCGCTCAAGAAGTTCAAGAAGAAATTCGAGAAGACCGGCACCCTGCGCAGCCTGCGCAAGCGCCAGAGCTATACCAAGGCCTCGGTGAAGCGCCGCACGGAGATCATTCGCGCCAAATACCGGCTCAGTCTGATCACCGAAGAGCAATAGGCTGCTCATAACTCGCGTTGCGAAGGCGACGGAACCCCCGGTTCTGTCGCCTTTTTTGTGTGGATGGGGCTGGAGCGGTTCATCGATCACCTCGGGTACGAGCGGCGCAGCAGCCCCCATACGGTACTGGCCTACCGCAAGGACCTGGAGCAGTTCCAGGCGTTCTTGAAGGAACGGACCGGTGCGGACGACCTCGATCAGGCCAGCGAAAAGGCGATCCGCGCCTGGGTCATGCGGCTCATGGAGGCAGGGGTGGGTCCACGCTCGGTGAACCGCAAATTGAGCGCACTAAGGGCTTATTACCGGTTCGCCAGGGTCATCGGGGCGGTGCCCTCCGACCCCACAGCACTGGTGGATGCGCTGAAAGTGCCGAAGCGATTGCCCGAATTCGTTGAAGAACGAAGGATGGAGGCTCTTTTCACCCGGACCGAATGGCCGGGCGGCTTCGAGGGGTTGCGGGATCGGCTGGTGTTGGAAATGCTCTACGGCACCGGCATGCGTCTGGCTGAATTGCTGGGCATCGGCGGGGAGGACCTGGACTTGCGGGCGGCCACCGTGCGGGTGCTCGGAAAGCGGAACAAGGAACGCATCGTGCCCCTGAACGATGGGTTGCTGGAGGTGCTCCGGGACTACATGCCCGCACGTGCGAACCTGCTGGACCGGGCCGGAAAGGACACCAACGGCCTGGTGATAACCCCCGTCGGCGAACCAATGCCACGGCGCAGCGTTCAACGCCTCGTGGAGCGTTATCTTCGGCAGGTGACCACCCAGCGCAAGCGCGGCCCCCATGTGCTTCGCCACACGTTCGCCACCCATATGCTTGAGCATGGCGCCGATTTGAACGCGGTGAAGGAGATCCTGGGCCACGCCGGTCTGGCCGCCACCCAGGTATACACCCACAACACGGTGGAAAAATTGAAGAAGGTCCACCGCCAGGCCCACCCGCGCGGGGGGGGCTGAACCAGACAGGAACCCAAACGAACGTTCACATGAACATCATCGTCCGATCCATCCATTTCGACGCCGATCACAAGCTCATCGGCTTCATCCGGGAGAAGCTCCAAAAGCTGTCCCAATTCCACGACCACATCGTATCGGCGGAGGTATTCCTGCGCCTGGCCCACGATGGCAGCCACCGGGAGAACAAGGTGGTGGAGGTGCGGCTGGCCGTACCGGGCCGCGACCTCTTCGCCAAGCGCAACGGCAACAGCTTCGAAGCGGCCGCGGACGCGGTATCCGAGGCCCTTCGCCGCCAGATCGAACGCGGGAAGGACCGTTTGCGGGCAGCCTCTTGAGGCCCCTGCCGGGAAATAGCTGCGGCCGTGAAGAAATTCACGGCCGCTTCGTTTGTGGGGATGGAACAGACTCCTACATTTGCAGCCCCATTTTCAGGGTAAGACCTGAAAACGGGAGGAGCGCGTTCTTTCCTTGCTGTGATCGCCAATGTAGCTCAGCTGGCCAGAGCAGCTGATTTGTAATCAGCAGGTCGTGGGTTCGAATCCCACCGTTGGCTCCGTGCGCCATCGGGGAGATACCCAAGCGGTCAACGGGGACAGACTGTAAATCTGTTGCCTTCGGGCTTCGTAGGTTCGAATCCTGCTCTCCCCACATTTGAAGACGGAGCCGAACGAAGGGTGGGGAACAGGACAGGACCATGACCGGCCGATCCGCGGGAGTAGCTCAGCGGTAGAGCATCAGCCTTCCAAGCTGAGGGTCGCGGGTTCGAATCTCGTCTCCCGCTCCATTGGCACCAAGGGCGCCACCCCGGCGACCCGGACGAAACCGGCCTTTGTAGCTCAGGGGTAGAGCACTTCCTTGGTAAGGAAGAGGTCACGGGTTCAATTCCCGTCAAAGGCTCCACTGAACGGCCAGAGAACAGCGGCGATCACAGCGAAACAAGAACACAACGAACAGGAACAACAACACAACGACCGAACGACCATGGCAAAGGAGACCTTCAAGAGGGACAAGCCGCACGTCAACATCGGCACCATCGGCCACGTGGACCATGGTAAGACCACGTTGACCGCCGCCATCACCAAAGTGCTGGCCAGCAAGGGCCTGGCCGAGATGCGCAGCTTCGATAGCATCGACAATGCTCCCGAAGAGAAGGAGCGCGGCATCACCATCAACACCGCGCACGTGGAGTACCAGACGGTGAACCGCCACTACGCCCACGTGGATTGCCCCGGCCACGCCGACTATGTGAAGAACATGGTGACGGGTGCCGCTCAGATGGACGGTGCCATCCTGGTGGTGGCCGCCACCGACGGTCCCATGCCGCAAACCCGCGAGCACATCCTTCTGGGCCGCCAGGTGGGCGTGCCCCGCATCGTGGTGTTCATGAACAAGGTCGATATGGTGGACGACGTGGAACTGCTCGACCTGGTCGAGATGGAGATCCGCGAACTGCTCACCTTCTACAAGTACGACGGCGATAACACCCCCGTGATCCGTGGCAGCGCCCTGGGTGCTCTGAACGGCGAAGAGAAGTGGGTGGATGCCCTGATGAAGCTGATGGACGCGGTGGATACCTACATCGAGCTGCCGGTCCGTGCGGTCGACAAGCCCCTGCTGATGCCCGTGGAGGACGTGTTCTCCATCACCGGCCGTGGCACCGTGGCCACCGGCCGTATCGAGCAGGGCGTGGTGAAGACCGGGGACAACCTGGACATCATCGGCATGCAGGAGCAAAAGCTCAGCAGCACCTGCACCGGTGTGGAGATGTTCCGCAAGATCCTGGACCGCGGTGAGGCTGGCGACAACGTCGGCATCCTGCTGCGCGGCATCGAGAAGACGGACATCCGTCGTGGCATGGTGATCGCCGCTCCCGGCAGCATCACCCCGCACACCGAGTTCAAGGGCGAGATCTACGTGTTGAAGAAGGAGGAAGGCGGCCGCCACACGCCCTTCCACAACAAGTACCGCCCGCAGTTCTACTTCCGCACCACCGACGTGACCGGCGAGATCACCCTCGAGGCAGGTCGCGAAATGGTGATGCCGGGGGACAACGTGACCATCACCGTGAAATTGATCGTTCCGATCGCCATGGACAAGGGCCTGCGTTTCGCCATCCGCGAGGGTGGCCGTACCGTGGGTGCCGGCCAGGTGACCGAGATCATCAAGTAAGCATACCACACCACTGGAGGCAGGGCCGGCCCGACTCGTCGGGCCGGCCTTCGCCGCCGATAAGAAGACCAGTAACAGGACATCCAACGCAGCAATGAACGGGTGTAGCTCAATTGGTAGAGCGACGGTCTCCAAAACCGTAGGCTGCGGGTTCGATTCCTGCCACCCGTGCAAATGAACCGATCGTGGCAAGCTTGAAGACATACTTCGCCGAGAGCTACAACGAGCTCATGCACAAGGTGAGCTGGCCCACTTGGAAGGAACTCCAGGGCAGCGCCATCATCGTGCTCACCTCGGCCCTGATCATCTCCCTGATCGTGTTCCTGATGGACTTCATCTTCGGCGTCCAGAACATGGGCGATACCGGGTTCTGGAAAGGGCTGCTGGGCTTCATCTACAAAATGATCAATTGATCATGGCCGAGACAGCGACCGGTAGCAAGAAGTGGTACGTGATCCGCGCCATCTCCGGAAAGGAGAAGAAGGTGAAGGAGCTGATCGAGAACGAGGTGAAGCTCGCCAAGATCGGCGCGTACGTGAGCCAGGTGCTCATTCCCATGGAGAAGTTCTACCAGATCCGCGACGGCAAGAAGGTGAGCAAGGAGCGCAATTATTTCCCCGGCTACGTGCTCATGGAGGCTGACCTCACCGGTGAGATCGCCCACATGCTGAAGCAGCTGCCGAACGTGATCGGCTTTCTCGGTGCGGAGAAGGGTGGCGATCCGGTGCCCCTGCGCATCAGCGAGGTGAACCGGATCCTGGGCAAGGTGGACGAACTGGCCGAGACGGAGGAGGCGATCCACAATCCCTACCACGTGGGCGAAGGCGTGAAGGTGATCGATGGCCCCTTCAACGGCTTCAATGGAGTGATCGAGGAGATCAACGAGGAGAAGAAGAAGCTCAAGGTGATGGTGAAGATCTTCGGACGCAAGACACCGCTGGAACTGAGCTTCATGCAAGTGGAAAAGGACCAATAGGAACACCCTCGCCCGTGCTCCGGCACGGCGAACGCAACGCTAGAACGACCCAACAACAACCGTCCGAGCCCTGACCAAGGGCGTTCGAGGACACAACACGAAGAACGATGGCAAAAGAGATCGGAGCCCTGGTGAAGCTCCAAGTGAAAGGCGGGGCCGCGAACCCCGCCCCCCCCATCGGCCCCGCATTGGGTGCCAAAGGGGTGAACATCATGGAGTTCTGCAAGCAATTCAACGCCCGCACGCAGGACAAGGCCGGCAAGGTGTTGCCCGTGGTGATCACGGTCTACACAGACAAGTCGTTCGACTTCATCATCAAGACCCCGCCCGCGGCGGTGCAGATCATGG
>CAZFAW010000246.1:0-4649 GCA_964517015.1 uncultured Chryseobacterium sp. | reverse complement strand
AGCCCGAAGTAGAACACCCCCTCCTGGATCATCAGGAGCACACTGGTGAACAGGGCGGCTGCGCTCCCGGAGCCGATCAAGACGCCGTCCGCCAGGGTATGCCAGGATCGCGTGCGGGAACCGGTGAGGATCGTGCGCGCCAGGAGCCACAGCGCCCAGAGGGCTGCCAATGCGGAGATCAGGGCCACGCATGCCAGCATCCACCACAGCCATCGTTGGTGGAACGGCGTCTTGTACCCGAGCAGCTTTCCGAATTCCGCGTTCGCCGGGAACAGGCCCGCCATTTCCAGTTCGTGATCGCCTTTGAGCAGTTCTTCCTGCAGGTCGTACGAGATGCGACGGGTAAAGTCGTGGTAGAAGAACAGATGGATCCGTCCGTTCGCCGGATCCGCCAGGAAGGAGTAGAGCGTGCCTTCGCCGAGTTTGCTCCGGCACGCATGCATGCTATCGAGCAGGGCCGTGCACCAGGCGAGCGAGGTGTCCGGGCTCGTGGCGAGCATGCGCCTGCCACGCTGGTAGCGCTCCATCGGCACCCCATCCAGATCGGTGCATTGCGACATGCGGAAATTCCCCAGGGCCAAGGTGGGCGCATCGCCGATGAACAACGTGTCGGCTTCCACCACGAGGTAGTCGCCCGTGCGGTCGCAGAAGAAGAGCATGCCACCGTTCAACATGCCCCAATTGCGCCCGGTGAAGAGCGCCGCTGCTTCGTGCACGTCCCTGCATGTGCGCATGGCCTTGTCCACGAGGGCGTGGATGTCCGCGATGGGCTTGCCGCGCTGGGGGCGCAGATCGGATACCGGCACCGCGAAGCCATCGAAGACAAGCCCCGCCTCGTTCATGCCGCCCTGGTCGTTCATGCGGCGCAGCGGGCTGCCGTTGTAGTGGCTGAAGTAGACCGCTCCAAGTTCACCTTCTCTGCCGTTCACGAAGCGCACGCGGGCGTTGATGCTCCAGGAGTCCTCATGACCGCCGATCAAGGTGCGCCCGTGCCGGGTGATCTTGAAACCTGTGCAGCCAAGGACGGGAACGCCCGCCGCAAGGCCGCAGAACAGGAACCCCATCACGGTTGCACGCATGCAACCCGAATGCAGCAGGCCGGTGGGGTAACGGTTCAATGGGTGGCCCAATGTTCCGCTGCAAGGGTGAGCGCGAGCACGCCGCCGGCCGCGAGCCCGATCCACACCGAGGCTTTCGGGACCCGGGATCGTTCGGTGAACGAGCGCCAGATGCTCGCCACCTGCCGATGGTTCAGTCCAACGATCACCAGCGTGAACGATTGGTAGATCACCGCCGCGCGCAACGCGCCCGCGTTCACGCCGAACACGATGTCCTGGAAAAGGATGTTCACCAGCACGGTCGAAAGGACCAGGCAGCCCAAGAGGGTGGTCCGGCGGAAGAGCAGGAGCAGGGCGCCGCCCATTTCGACCGCACCGAGGAACTTCGCATAGGTGAGCGAGTAGCCGTAGAACGCCCACATCAATTGCTGACCGGACAGGCTGTTCACGGGCGCGTCGTTCTCCGCCGTCGCATCGAACTGCACTGTTTTCGCGATCCCGTACGCGAACATGGACAATGCCACGTGCCAGCGCAGGGCGAGTTCAACGACACGCGCGATGGGATAGGACATGGGGTGCACCGGATGAACGCCCAACCTACGGCATGGGAGATCAATGCACCACCGCGAAACGCAGCGACACGCCCGTGGCCGAGTTGCGCAGCACGTGCACGCCCGGCGGCAGGTCGCGCACATCGAGTTGACCGGCGCGCATGCGGTACGACCCGCGCGCACGGCCGTCCAGGTCCAGGACCTCCACGGGTTCGTCGTTCCAGGCAGGCACGTGGAGCACGCTGTTCGCCGGGTTCGGGTGGGCCGCAGGCCTTGCGGTGGTGATGGCGCTCTGGCCGGTGGACAAGCACGCGCCTGCATCACCTGCCAGCGGGGCCCACCATGCACTCAGGTTCGCTGCACGCGTGGGCAGCTGCACCGTGTAATGGTAGCTTCCGTTGTCCGCATAGCGTGCGCATTCGAAGAGCGCCAGCCCGGGGTCGAAGGGAGCGCACGTGACAAGGTCGGTGAACAACGGAGGAGGCGATACCATGTCTGCGAAGGCCTGCTGGATGCGCAAGCTGCCTGCCATGATCGGATAGTTGGTGTGCCAGGGCGTGGCGCCCAGGTTGCAATAGGCGCTCATGGTGGTGAGGGGCCTGCCCGTGCCGCTGAGCACCACACCGTCGCAGGTCTGGTGGAATAGGAACACCGAAGGAGTGTCCACGCCTTGCCACCAGTCGAGGGCGAACGCATCGAGCGGAACGCCACCGTAGAAGGCGGCCACGCCGTTCACGCGCACGTCGGGCACCTCGGTGTTCAGATCACCGGCGACGGGTCCGAGGTCCGGCCGCGCGAGCATCGGCGGATCCACGCTCCAATCGTGCACCAGGCAATCGAGGCCGGTGAGGTTGGCGCATTTGACGTAGGGGAGGGGCGCGTCCGGAAGGGCACCGCAGCTCAATGGCTTTTCCTCGGGCCGGTCCAGGAACGCGGTGGCGAGGGCAACGAACGCCCCTGCGCTCTCACCGGCCACGAACACCTTCTCCGTGCATACACTGTCCTGATCGGCGCGCGCGAGCAGGAAGCGGATCGCACCTTTCATGTCCTGCATGCCGCGGTAGATCGCGCGCTTCATCTCCAGGCTGTCGGCCGCATAGAACGCGCGGTAGGCTTCGGGCCACGGCGAGAGCGGATAACCGGCCACGGGATCGCTCACGAAGTCGTCCTTGTGCCAGCCGAGCCGGTAGTTGATGCTGGCCACCACATATCCGCGTTCCACGAATTGCAACAGAAGCGGAACGATGCCGCTGGGATCGTCCTTGCAGCCTCCGAGCCAATTTCCTCCGTGGGCGCATACGAGCAAGGGCCGTCGGGTATCGGTGTTGCCCAGGGGCTTGTACACGTCCAGTCGCAGGGTGTCCAGGGCCCCGAGGTAATTGGTGTCCACGCCGTACACGATGTCGGTATCCACCGTGAAGGCGTACTGATCCGGCGTTACGTAGTCCTGTGCGGCGAGGGGGGCGAACAGCAGCCTGCCGGCGCACAGGCAGGATCCGATCAGGATGCGGTCGATGGGCATGGTCCGTTCCACCGTCGTGACGCGATCGGCCGGGTCGCGTCACGCAGCGGCGCGGGGCGAATTTCGCACGTGGGCCGGCATGCCCGACCCGTCCTACTGTTTCACCCAGCGCACTGGCCGCGATCCATCCACGCGGATCACGTATGGCCCCGCAGGCAGGCCGCCGGTCGCCATACGCACGCGCGATCCTGTGGCATGTTCCGAAAGCGCAATTCGCCCCGTTGCATCGAACAGGACGATGCGATGCTCGCCTGAGAGGAGCGCAAGCGTCAGGACATCTTCCCCCGGGTTGGGGAACACGTTCACGGGATCGGGCCGTTCCTGGTCCATGGCCAACGTGACATCGCAGGGGTGCAACTGTACGTTCCCGTCGAATTCCGGGATGTCGGTATCATGGTAGCACTGCAGCCACGTGGTCGTGAAGTCGAGCAGAAAGGATTCATCGGGGAACAGGTAGAAATAGTCGAAGCCGATGCGTTCCAGCAGGGTGTCCGTCACGCCCATCACCACGGGCTCCTCCACCACGAGAAAGCGCAATGGGATGCCCTCGACCACCATGGTCCCGGTGTCGAGCACATCGAAATGTGCGGGACCAGGGTGGTGCGCAGATCGCCAGGATTGGCCGGGCACCGCGCCGAACCACATCAAGGTGTCATAGCTGCTGGTGCCGTTGTCCCAGAGCATCACCATATCCCCAACCTCCGCGGTGATGAGCGATTGCGCCGTGGTGTAGAAGGGTGTGCCGAACGGCGGCACGGGTTGGTACGCATGGATGTCCTGATCGATGCGTTTCGCAGCGAGCCCGCCCACGATCGTATCGCCCGCGTACCACGCGTGGCGAACACCGGTGGCTTGTAGCGACCAGAAGCCGAACAACCATTCTGAGCCGGGAGCGCACCATTGCTGGGCCGATACCGGCACTAGGGACAAGGCCAATGTGCAAGTGAGGAGAGATCGTTCCATGTGGTGAAGATCGGTCATGAAGACGTGTTGATGGGAATATGCGCTGCCGTCATAGGTTGTCAAGACTACTTTCACCACCATGCTCGGCGAACTCCTGCAACAGGGTCCTGCAGTTCGGCGCGCTGTGGCCAAAGGCCAGGTGCTGCAGCGGCCCGGTGATCCCGTTGGGCGCGGGTACTATGTGCTCGAAGGCTGCTTGCGTTCGTACGTGATCGATGCCGACGGCAAAGAGCATGTGCTGCAATTCGCGCCGGAGAACTGGCTGGTTGGCGATCAAAAGGCCGCCATCCGGAACATCCCCGCCACGCTGTTCATCGATGCGTTGGAGGACAGCCAGGTGCTCGAACTGGATTTCACCATGGTGCTCTCGAAGGACGGCAGCACGGAGCTGATGGAAGTGCTGATGAACAAACTGCGCAACAACGTGGTGGCGCTCAATGATCGGATCGTGGACCTGCTGGCCGCCACCGGCGAAGAGCGCTACGTGCGCTTCATCGAGACCTATCCAAGCCTGGTGCAACGCCTGCCGCAGAAGCTCATCGCCAGCTACCTCGG
>CAZFAW010000245.1:0-4659 GCA_964517015.1 uncultured Chryseobacterium sp. | reverse complement strand
CCGGCCGCTGCCCGCCGAGGACCGCTGGCTCGCGGTGCTGCAACAATGGTCATGCGCGTAGTCGGGGGCAAATACCGCGGCCGCCGGATCCAACCGCCCAAGGGCATGGAAGCGCGCCCCACGACGGACTTCGCCAAGGAGGGGCTCTTCAACATCCTGCAACACAGCGTACCGCTCGAGGGCATCGCCGTGCTGGACCTTTTCTCCGGCACGGGCAACATCGCCGTGGAGTTCCTTTCGCGCGGCGCGGAACGCGTGCTGAGCGTGGAACAGGACCGCGCCCTGTTCGACCACCTCCAACGTACCGCCCGGGATCTGAACGAGACCGGGTGGAGCATGGTGCGCGCGGACGTGTTCACCTTCCTGAACGCGCATCGCGGCCGGTACGACATCATCTTCGCCGACCCGCCCTTCACCCTCGACGGCATTGAACGCGTTCCCGCACTGGTGATGCAGAACGGCCTGCTGGAGCCCGACGGCCACCTGATCGTGGAGCACCAGCGCCGCGTGGACCTGAGCACGCAGCCCGGTTTTTGGAGGCACCGCCCCTATGGCGCCGTGCACTTCAGTTTCTTCCGTCCCGTTCCCTCCACCCAACCCAACACACAGCCATGAGCGTGGCCGTTTTCCCCGGATCGTTCGACCCGCCCACCATCGGGCATGTGAGCATCGTGCGGCGGGCACTGCCCCTGTTCGAACGCGTGATCGTGGCGTTGGGCACCAACACCAGCAAGAAGGCCCTGTTCACCGTGGAACAGCGCCTGGGCTGGCTCACCGCCACCTTTGGCGAACTTCCGAAGGTGCAGGTGACCACGTTCGAGGGACTTACCGTGCAGCTGTGCAAACGGGAGAACGCGACGTTCATCCTGCGCGGCCTTCGGAACGGCATCGATCACGACTACGAACGCGCCATCGCCATGATGAACCGCGCCATGACGGGCGTGGAGACCGTGTTCCTGCCGGCCGAACCGGCCCATGCCCACATCAGCAGCACCATCGTACGCGAACTGCTGGCCAACAAGGCCGACGTTTCGGCGTTCGTACCTCCAGCGGTGCGTCCATGATCCGATCGCTTTCCTTCTTCCTGCTCGCGCTGGCTGCCCTGAGCGGCCGGGCAGGAACCTGCACCATCGACCTGAAGGCGGCCGGTCTAGAGAGTGAACACGCGATGCTCTACCTCTTTTCCGACCTGGTGACCGATCGGCTCGAACTGGTGGATCAGGCAGTGATCGCCCCGGAGGGTACCGCCCGCCTGGGCACGATAGTGGGCGCCACGGCCAAGGCGCGGATCCGTGTGGGCTTGCGCCATGCGGACCTTTTCCTTCGGCCCGGCGCGCACTACACCATACGCGTGCCCGGTTCCGCAGGCGCAGCCACCACGATGAACGGCACCATGGAATTCGTGCCCGAGTTCGAGGACCTGGACCTCTTCGACGTGAACGCGCTGGTGAGCGACCTGAACACGCGCATCGATGCGTTCCTTGCCGAAGGCCTGGCGACCGACGAGACCGGTGGCATGCAGGCGGTGGAACGCGTGCGCACCCTGGGCGCGGACAGCCTGCCCCGCAACACCCGGCCGGTGAACGTATCGGTGCTGCCTGCGCCCGAACCGGTGAAGGTGGACACCTTCGAGGCGAAACTGCGCCGCTTCTACAAGGACGCCAAGGACGCGTGGTTCTGGCACTACCTGGACTACAGCATGGCCGGCTTGCGCCTCGGGCCGCGCGCGAACGAGCATGCCACGTACGAGCGCTACGTGAAGGGGAAAGCCATCGGCTATTCCGACCCCGAGCAGATGCGTTTCCTGCAGAACTTCTTCGCCGATGAACTGCTGGACCGCGTGTACCGCCGCGCCCCCGAGGCGGTGAAGACCGTGGTGCTCCAGGCCGACGCGGACAGCCTGGGCCGTTGGTTCGCCACCGACGAGCGCCTGGCCAACGACCAGCGCTTGCGCGAACTGGTGATGCTGATCGAGCTCTACACCAATTACCACGGCAGGATCTTCGACCGCACGGGGATCGAACGCATGCTCGCAGGGATCGAAGCCGGTTCGCAGTACGTGGAGCACCGCACCCTGGCGCGCAACATGGTCTGGGACCTCACCGGCATGCGCGCCGGATCCGTGTTCCCGTCCCTCGCATTGCGTTCCACCGCCGGCGATACCGTACAGCTCGATGCCCTGCTCGAAGGCCCCGTGTGCATCGTGATCACCGCCGCGTGGTGCGCCTACTGCGACCAGGAGCTGGAAGCGCTCGAGAAACTGCGCATGGACTACGGCCAGGTGGTGCGCTTCGTGGTGATCGGCGTGGACAGCAGCCTGCACACCTTCACGCGCTATGCCCGGGCCGACAAGGCCCGCGATTGGACCTGGTTGTGGGCCGGGGACGATCCCCTGTTCATGGACAAGCTGCGGCTGCGCACGGTACCGGGCTATTTCCTGCTGAACGACCGGAACATCGCGTACAGCCCTGCTCCTTCTCCCAGCGCGGGCATGGCACCCATCTTCTACAAGTTGAAGGTGGAGGCCGAGCAGAAACAGCGCATCCGGTTCGGCGATGATGCACCGCCACCGCGGCGCTGATCCCGGATCGGCCCTCCGTTGTTCCGGATCCCATTGCCCGCACGGTACACCATCATCGGGGTACCCGCTCCGGGGGAAATGGAACAATAGTTATCAACCGCTGAACAATTCCCTGCGGATCGACCATAGCTTGTTTTTCGAAACGTATACGAACGTGTATACCCTGCCCCCCCCCCCCGCAGCGCGTAACGCGTTGCTGATCCCGCTGTTGATCGCCGCAGTGCAGGCCCACGGCCAATTCCCCGTGATCACCGCCACGTTGAGCAACTACCACGGGAAGAACATCAGCTGCAACGGAGCGAGCGACGGTTCCATCGACATCACGGTAACCGGGGGCACGCCGCCCTACACCTACCTCTGGAACACCGGCGCCACCACGCAGGATATTTCGGGACTGATCGCGGGGAGCTACAATGTGGTGGTCACCGATGCGGCGGGCAAGCAGAAACCCGGCGGCTGGGTCCTGCAGGAAGCAGGCCGCCTCTCGGCAGGCACCACGGCCTACGAATACCCCAACGGGTACAATGTGAGCTGCAACGCCTGCTACAACGGCAGCATCAACGCCACGGTGAGCGGGGGCGTAACGCCCTACACCTACGCCTGGAACGACGGCGCCACCACCGAGGACCGCAGCAGCATCGGCACGGGCAACTACCAGATCACGGTAACCGATGTGAACGGCTGCGTGCTCACCTCCAGCAGCCTGTACCTGAGCGAACCGGAGCGCACCGACTGGACCATGAACGGCAACGCGGGCACCAACCCGGCCACGCAGTACATCGGCACCAGCGATAACAAGGATGTGGTGTTCAAGACGAACGGAGCGGAGCAGCTGCGGTTATTGAGCGGAGGCGCAGTGCGTTCACAAGCGTTGTCGTTTGCGAGTGGTTTCAGACCCGTTTATGCCGATTCACTTGGAACGTTGAGGTCCTTCAGTTTCGCTGACATGGATGCGTACCTGACCTTTCCGGACGGCTGTCCATCGCACGAGCCGTGGTATATGTGCGGGAATACCGGACATCCGGACCAATTCCTTGGCACCACGAACAACCAACCACTCGTGTTCGTCACATTTTCCGATGAGCGCATGCGCATCACACCTGAAGGGAAGGTGTACATCGGTCCGTACCCCAACAGTGTTCCTTCAAGCACGGACTATAACCTCTTCGTGGAAGGTGGTATCGCCACGCGCGATGTGCAAGTGAAGGCCGATGGCGCGACCTGGCCCGACTTCGTGTTCAACGCGGACTACCACTTGATGCCCCTGGACCAATACCGCGCCTACCTGCACCTGTACCGCCACTTACCCGGCATCCCCTCGGCTGCGGAAGTGGAAAGCAAGGGTGGCGTGGAGTTGGGCGATATGCAAACGCGCGTATTGAAGGTGGTGGAGGAGCAAGCGCTGTACATCCTGCAATTGGAGGAAAAGGTCCGCGCCTTCGAGCAGCGGCTGAAGGCCCTTGAAGCGTCCAAGTGATGCGCGCGCGAAGCAACCACCTCCTGTGCACGGTGGGCATTGTCAGCGCGGCAATGGCCATGGGGCAAACCGCGTATCCCGACCACGTGATCCAGGATGTGACCTGGAGCAGTGGCACGCACCATACGGCGGCGAGCAACGGCATTCGTTCCCCCGGCACGGCCAGCCTGCCTGTTGCGATCAGCGGCACCGCCGATGCGGAGTACAAGTCGGGGACGCAAGTGCGCCTCATGCCCGGGTTCCACGCAGGCAGCTTCACCGGAGGCGGGCAATTCCATGCCTTCATCGAACCCGCGCTCGGGAACCCGGATGTCGTTGTCATTTCACCGGACCCGGCCACCCACCTTACCGACGGCCTGTTGCACGTGGAGAAATGGGAGAAACTGGAGGTGGGGCTCCGGCTACCGCTGGCGTACCAGGATGCCATCGACAGGTTCTTCGATCACTATTACTCGAACGGTGTGGACCAGACTGCCACGCCGAACGCGCTGGAACGGGACCATGACCTGAACCCGTACGCAGACGATTCGCTGTTGCTCGTGATGGATCTCGTGGATCCCAGTGGCGATCCGCGAATGAAATGGGGGTTCTATATGACGGA
>CAZFAW010000244.1:3000-4689 GCA_964517015.1 uncultured Chryseobacterium sp. | reverse complement strand
GTAGGTACGAGCGCCACACGGACACGAAGGCCCGGGGCGAACCTCCGGGCCTTCGTAGTCTCTTGAGCGCCTTCAAAGGGCCTGCTCAATACCATGCTGTAGTGTGAGGAGAGCGACCCCACGGACCTGCCTGCACACCAACGCATGCGTTCGCGCGCATCCGGCACTGCCCACTATGTTCGCGCTGCGCCCGGAACACGGCCGAAAGAGCGATGAAGGTGGGATTGATGATCGTCGGTGCCATGAAATGCGGTACGACCACCCTGGCCGACGCGCTCAAGGAGCACCCCGCCGTGAGCTTCTGCCGGGTGAAGGAGCCCGAGTTCTTCAGCAAGCACGCCGATTGGCGCGCAGGGCTGTCCGAGTACCACGCGCTCTTCGAGCAACGCGAGGGGGCGCTTTACGCGGAAGCCTCCACCGGGCTCACGTTCTACCCGCACTTCAACCTGGGCGTGTGGAACGATCTGTTCGCATACGATCCCGGCTTGAAGTTCATCTACCTGGTGCGCGACCCGATCGATCGGATCGTGAGCCATTACATGCACATCTACGAACGCGGGTTCACGAACGCCCCGCTCGGCGAAGCGCTGCGCAAAGTGCCGGTCCTGTTGAACGTATCCCGCTATCACGCGCAGATCGCGCCCTTCATCGAGCGATTCGGTCGCCAGCGTGTGTTGATCCTCGATTTCCAGCGGTTGGTGAGCGATCGTGCAGCCACGCTGCGCGAAGTGGCCGCCTTCGCCGGGATCGACCCCGAGGGGTTCCCGACCGCAGCGAAGCACAGCAACGCCTCGATCGGCGGCACGAAACCGCACCATCGTTTCGATGACCCGGGCCATTGGGCCCGCCATCTGCGTCGCGTGGTGCCGAAGCCCCTGCGCGAGCGCACCTGGCGCATGCTGACGCGCCCCGGGAGCCGGTCGTTCACCGCGAAGCCGGAATTCACGGCGCAGCAGAAGGAGGCCATCGTTCGCATGCTCGCCACCGACATCGTCGCGCTCGGAACGCTCATGGACCGCGACCTGTCGGAGTGGTTCGCGCACGGGGGCCTTCCATGTCCTTTCGTTCCGCACACCCCATGATCCCGATCGATACCGCCGCGCATCGCGTGGACCGGCCGGGCCGCACGCGCATGTCCGATCGCCCCACGCGCCTGAAGGACGATCACAAGGAGAAGGAGCTCAGGGCCTCCATGGAAGAGGACCGCGCCCGGATCGTGGAACTGCAGGAGGCCTTGTTCGCCGAGAACCAGCGTGCACTGCTCTTGATCTTCCAAGCCATGGACGCTGCGGGCAAGGACAGCTGCGTGCGGCATGTGCTCTCCGGTGTGGACCCCCAGGGCGTGCAAGCCTGGAGCTTCAAGGCGCCCAGCGAAGAGGAGCGCGACCATGATTTCCTCTGGCGCCACGCACGCGCACTGCCCGCGCGTGGCATGATCGGCATCCACAACCGGAGCCACTACGAGGAGGTGCTGGTGGTGCGCGTGCATCCGGAACTGTTGCCCGGGCAGCGCCTGCCCGACGCAGCTGAAGGGTCCGATCCCGGCAAGGCGTTCTGGCAGCATCGCTTCGCCTCCATCGTTGCGTTCGAGGAGCATCTGGCTCGACAGGGTACGGCGATCATGAAGTTCTACCTGCACATGGGTCGCGATGCGCAACGGAAGCGCTTCCTGGAGCGCATCGATGATCC
>CAZFAW010000244.1:0-2900 GCA_964517015.1 uncultured Chryseobacterium sp. | reverse complement strand
TACTTTCGGTGCATGGCCATGGAGAAACGCTGGCGGTTGAAAGCCCTGCCCGACCGTGCGTCGTTCATCACCTTGGTGAACGATCGCTGCCCGGAGCCCGCTGCCGTGTTGTTGGCACAACGTGGCATCACCAGCCCCAACGCCGCGGCCGGGTTCTTCCGCCCCAACGCCGCGCAGCTCCACGATCCCTTCCTCATGACGGACATGCAGGCCGCCGTGGAGCGGATCGAACGGGCGTTGGGCGACGGGGAGCGGATCATGGTCTACGGCGACTACGATGTGGACGGCACCACGGCGGTCGCACTCGTCTACTCCTTCCTCCACCGCTTCACTGGTGAACTGACCTTCTACATACCCGACCGGTATGCGGAGGGTTACGGTCTCTCCATCCAAGGCATCGATGCAGCGGCCGCACAAGGCGTTTCCTTGATCATCGCGCTCGACTGCGGGATCAAGGCGATCGACCAGGCGCGCTACGCGGCGGGGAAAGGCATCGACCTGATCATCTGCGACCACCACCGACCGGGCGATGCACTGCCGCAGGCCGTTGCGGTTTTGGATCCCGTTCGTGACGACTGCCCGTATCCGTGCAAGGTGCTCAGCGGGTGCGGCATCGGTTTCAAGCTCATGCAGGCGCTCGCACAGCGCAACGACATCCCCTTCAGTGAACTGGAACCCCTGCTGGACCTGGTGGCGGTGAGCACCGCATGCGACATCGTGCCGGTGATCGACGAGAACCGCGTGCTGGTGCACCTCGGTCTGCGCCGCCTGAACGAGCATCCGCGCCCCGGTCTGCGTGCGATGATGGAGATGAGCACCTTGAGGCGCGAAGCGACGGTGACCGACCTGGTCTTCGTCATCGGCCCACGCATCAATGCCGCCGGGCGGATCGAGCACGGCCGGCAGGCGGTGGAACTGCTGCTCGCGCACGACCTTCCCCAGGCGCAACAGATGGGGCTTCGCATCGACCGCAACAACACCGAACGCCAGGGCCTGGACAAGGACATCACCCGGCAGGCGCTCGAGATGATCGAGGGCGATGGAGCCTTGCGTGCGGCATGGAGCACGGTGCTCTTCCGCAAGGACTGGCACAAGGGCGTGATCGGCATCGTGGCTTCGCGCCTGATCGAGGCCCACTACCGGCCCACGATCATCCTCACGGAAAGCAACGGGAAGGCGTCGGGCAGTGCGCGTTCGGTGAAAGGCTTCGATGTGTACGAGGCCATCAATGCCTGTTCCGACCTGTTGGAGCAGTTCGGGGGGCACATGTATGCGGCGGGGCTCACCCTTCCGCTGGAGAACGTGGAACCCTTCCGCGCGCGGTTCGAGGAAGTGGTGCGGGCCACCCTGGACGAACGCTTGCGCACGCCGGAGGAAGAAGTGGACCTTGAGATGCCCCTGAACCGGGTGAACGACCGCCTGCTCCGCGTGATCCAGCACATGGCACCCTTCGGCCCCGGCAACATGCGGCCCGTGCTGCTTTCGCGCGGGGTGAAGGACGTCGGTGGCGCACGGGTGGTGGGAGAGGACCACCTGAAGCTCTCCTGGTGGATGCGCAGGAACCCCGGCTCCGCTACGACGCCATCGCGTTCCGCCAGGCACGCCACCTGGACATGGTGAAGCGCGGTGAGCCGTTCAGTGTGCTCTACGCCCTGGAGCAGAACGAGTGGCAGGGAAGGGTTTCCCTCCAATTGAACATCAAGGACATCAAACCCGGCGTGCACGGCGTGCTCGATGGCGAAGCCGCCGATGCTTCCGCGACCGCCCTCCTGTCGGCCTGAACTTCCCGGGCCCGCCGCCTAACTTGCGAGCAACGCTCAACCGCATGGAACCCTTCCGTAAGATCACCTGCCTGGTATCCCTGTTCGTTGCGTGGGGGGTGCAAGCGCAAACGCCCACATGGTCCGATGCCGTCGCGTGCATCGTGTACAGTCACTGCACGGCATGCCATCACGAAGGAGGTGCCGGCCATTTCAGCCTTACCACCTACGCGGACGCGTATGCTGCCCGCAACGACATGCGCGACGTGACCGAGGTCCGCTACATGCCTCCCTGGCCACCCGACGAGGAGTACCGCCACCTGGCCCATGAGCGTGTGCTCACGCAGGAAGAGATCGACATCATCGCCGAGTGGGCGAACGGCGGAGCGCCCGAGGGCGATGCCGGCGCCGCACCACCCCCGCCGATCTACGATAACGCGTGGACCATCACCGACCCGGACATCAGTGTCCGCATGGAGGACTTCGTGATCCCCGCCTCCACCGAGGATCTCTACCGTTGCTTCGTGATGCCCAGCGGAACCACGGCCGATGCGTTCATCAGCGGGTTCGAAGTGATCCCCGGGAACACCGCGGTGGTGCATCACGTGCTGGTGTACCAGGACACCACCGGACAGGCCCAGGCTCTGGATGATGGCGATCCCGCGCCCGGCTATACCAGCTTCGGCGGGATCGGTGTGGATGGCGCAAAGCTGATCGGGTTCTGGGTCCCGGGTGCCCAACCCTATTTCGCTCCCGGTGGTTTCGGCATCAAGCTGTTCGCCGGTGCGGACATCGTCATGCAGGTCCATTACCCCGAAGGCAGCGACGCCGAGCTCGATTCCACGCGGCTCAATTTCCAGACCACCTCGGGCGGGTTCGTGCGCGAGATCGGGATCGACCCCTTCCTGGAGCATTTCCTCACCCTGACGGACGGCCCGCTGATCATCGCTCCGAACACGGTGCAGACCTTCCACAACCAGTTCACCACGCCGGTGGGCGTACCGGCCATCGTTCTGGGCATCGCCCCGCATGCGCACCTCCTGTGCACGCGCATGAAGAGCTACGCCGTGACACCGTCGAACGATACGATCCCATTGATCGACATTCCGGACTGGGATTTCGCATGGCAGGGCATGTACG
>CAZFAW010000243.1:0-4696 GCA_964517015.1 uncultured Chryseobacterium sp. | reverse complement strand
TTCTTCAACAGCGGCTCCCCGCGCACGGCGGCCAATTTCACCAGTGCCACGGTGGCCGGGAACGAAACCCCTGGCGCACCCAACAATGCCGCGAACGCCTTGTACATCGAACAGCTCCAATGCCTTACCATGCCGATCGAACTGCTTTCGTTCACCGGCGAGGCCATGCCCGATCGCGTACGGCTGCGTTGGACCACCGCAACCGAGACCGACAACGATCATTTCAGCCTGGAGCGAAGCGCCGATGGGATCGCCTACGACCCGATCGGAACGGTGCGTGGCGCGGGAGACAGCCAAGCGCCGGTGGACTACGTCTTTGACGATGGGAACCCTTTGCGACCCATGGGACTGTATCGCCTGCGACAAACCGATCTCGATGGTGCCACCACGAACGGTCCCGTGATCGTCGTGGCGTTCTCAGGTAGCCCTGCACCGTGGGTGACCCCGGACGGCACGAACGGATGGTGGTTGCACGATGCCCCGACCGGTGCTTCCTGGCGGCTTTGGGACCCCTTGGGGCGGTTGGTCGCCCAAGGCCAGGTGTCGGCCGGGGGAACGACCCAGATCCCCGAGCCGGGCCGATCGGCCGCCTGCTATTCACTTTCCATCGTGGCCGCGGAGGCGACCCGAACGCTGAAACTTCCGTCCGTTGCGGCTTTCCGGAATCCTCAACCCATGGAACCCTGATCACGGAACGGTCGAAAACAATTCCCGTAGGGCTAACATGCCAGCCGTTGGATCAACGATCTTCGCAACCATGTCAATTCGTCCGTTAGCGACCCGCCTATCAGGGCTTCTTACGGTCAGTGCGTTCTTGATCGCTCCTGTTCTAGGCCAGACCCTTCTTACCCCGGGGGATCTGGCGATCGTCGGCATCAACGCGAACAATTCGTGCATCGCTTCCACGAACGACGAGATCAGTTTCGTCTGCTTCAAGGATATCAGCCAGAACACGCGGTTCATCATCACGGATTGCGGTTATCAGACACAGAACGCGGGACTGTGGGGCGATAACGAAGGGGTGGTGCAGTTGTGGTACACCGGCGTGGCGCCCATCCTGAAGGGCACGGTGATCACCATTCGCCAGAACGGTGCGGTGACCGTTGTTTCACCCGCCGGTAGTTGGACGATCACCAACCTCAATGCGGGATTCAACCTCAATTCGCTGGGTGAACAAATGTTCATCCTCCAGCCTTTCGGGGCAGGACCGTACTGGGTGAACCCCGCCGGTACGAACAACGCATCGTTCAACAACTGCACGTTGCTCTATGCGTTCAACACGAAGACGGTATGGACGCCCTATACCTACACAGGAGCCGGGACGTGCCCTGGCTCCGGCACATGCGATTCGGACCTGCCTCCGGGCAGTCTATGTTTCAGCATGAACCCCACCAGTACGTCGGACTTCGTGAAGTTCACCGATGCCGTGGCTGGAGGGACCTTTGCTCCGCGCACCCAGCGCGCATGGATCGTCGACATCGACAATGCCGCGAACTGGACCCCGTATGGCAGTTGCGCGCTCTACAATTCAAGCATACCGAACTATGCCGGCGGGTATTCCATCACCGTGAGCCCGGGCACCTTCACCAACGGACTTTGGACCGGCGCCAAGAGCACCGATTGGTTCGATTGCCGCAATTGGGACGATGCGGAAGTGCCGATCTCCACGAGCAATGTGCTGATCGATCAAACGGCCATTCGCAATTGCGATGTGGCCACCACGGGACAGGTGGCCGTGTGCGATACCCTGAACCTGCAAACCAGCAGCACGGCACGAACGCTCACCATCAACAACACCAGTTCGCTGGTGGTAGGCGGCCCCGTGAAGGTGACTTGCACGGCGGGTGCGGGCGCTACGCTCGCGGTGACCAGCGGATCGTTCACATCGAACAGCCTTGCCCTGGCTGGTACGGCGTCCCTTGCCGGCAATGCGGTGTTCCGCAATGAAGTGAACACCAATACGGTCAATGTGCAGGGCCCGCTCACCATCAACTCGGGCGGCTTGCTCGATCTTCAAGGCAGCGCGCAAGGAGGGAACATCAATTTGAGCGGCAACTGGACCAACAACGATGGCGAGACCGTGTTCCAGGATACGTTGAGCACCGTCAGCTTCGTAGGCTCCGGCCCGCAGACGATCACCACTGCCGGTTCCGTGGTGGAGTTCTTCAATCGGATCGTGGTGAACAAACCGGCCGGCGATGTGACCTTGAACGCTCCGGTTCGGGTCCGCACGGCGATGAACCTGAACAATGGCCGGGTCTTCCCCAATACGAACGACCTGATCCTGCATGCCGGCTCGGGAGTGAACGCAGTGAATCCGGCCAGCTTCGTACACGGGCCCATGATCAAGATCGGGAACACCGATTTCGATTTTCCGATCGGGAAGGGAACGCGCATGCGGAAGGCCGGAATGTGGACCATCACGGGCACGACGGCCGATGCGTTCAAGGCGGAGTACTTCCCCGCCAGCCCGCGTACCACCTTCAACAATGTGCTGGATCCCACGCTGGACCATATCAGCGATTGTGAGTACTGGATCATTGAACGATGGTCCGGAACACCCGATGCCTACGTGAAGCTGACATGGGAGGACCCCTACAGTTGCGGCGTGACCCTGGCAGGTGACCTGCGTGTGGCACGCTGGAACGGCACGCTGTGGGAGAACAAATTGCAGTCGAACCTGGTGAGTACACCGCCCAGCGGCAGTCTCATGACCGGTGCTACCCAGACCCAGTTCAGCCCCTGGACGCTGGCATCGACCACCGCACAGAACCCCCTGCCGATCGAACTGCTTTCCTTCACGGGCAGGGCCTTGGGTGAAGATGTGCGCCTGGATTGGGCCACGGCGAGCGAAGTGGGGAACGACCACTTCACCGTGGAACGCAGCACCGACCTGACCGACTGGATCGGTGTGGCCGATGTTGACGGTGCCGGCGACAGCCAGGAGGAACTGGACTATACCGCGTTCGATACCGACCCCTTGCTAGGCGTGAACTTCTACCGCTTGCGGCAGACCGACGTGGACGGCAACTCCACGCTTTCAGGCATCGTGAGCGTGACCATGGAGCACGGTACGGCGCGGCCGATCACGGTGTTCACCGATGGCACATCGGTCTTCGCGCTGCATGATCTTCCTGTGGGCTCTGATGCTCGCGTGCTCGACCCGTCCGGCCGCACCATCGTACGCACCACCGTACGAATTGACGGGGTGCTGCAGCTGTCAGCCGCATCCTGGCCGCACGGGATCTACCTGCTGCGCCTATCCGACGGTGCCAGGGTCGTGGCCGAACGGTTCGCCTACTGATCCAGGTCGATCACCGCGAACGTCTTTTCCATGGGATCGAGGACGGACAGAAGTTCGTCGAGCAGTGCAGGGCCGCGTTGCGCGATCAACGGCAGGATGTTCTCGTGCCGTTCCTGGAGCTGCCCCTCGGGGAAGAGCACGGCATGCACGCGGTCCAGCCGTTGCAGCGCGAGTTCCTGGTCCTGTTTGGCCGCACGAACCAATTTCTGTTCGATCTGCTCCAGAACCTTCACGTTCTTCTGCCCACCGCTGCGCACGGTGGCTTCGAGCGTGGGATCCACGGACCTTGCACGAACGGCCAGTTGTTCGAAAAGCGCGGACATCGCCTCCCGCTCCCTGGAGAGGTCGGTATCGATGCCACTGTGCTGCACCGCCAGCCGTTCCCGGACCTGTTCGATCGGCGCGAAAAGATCGGCCGCAGAAAGCCCGAGGGCGGCGAGTCGTTCGCGATGCCGCTGCTCCACCAGTAGGGCCGAGGTGCGCAATACCACCACCGGCATGGGCACTTGGAACGCCTGGAACAACCACCGCAACTGCAGCCAGTAGGCCACTTCCCCACCCCCACCCACCACGGCCACGTTGGGCAATACGGTTTCCTGGTAAAGCGGACGCAGCAGCACGTTCGGTGAGAAGACCTGCGGCCGATCCTCCAGGGTGTCGAGCAACTCCTCCAGGCTGTACGACGGGCCGCCATCAAGCACCTGGTATCGCCCCTCGCGCAATTCGATCCGCGCCCGCGACACATCGCTCATGTGGAAGAGGTTGATCTCGCGGGCATGCGCCTGTGCGGCGTACCGGCCGTGCATTCGCTCTTCGGCGAAGCGCACGGTGCGTTGCACCACCTGGTTCAGCGCTTCCTCCTTCATGATCGGGGCGAAAAGCCGCTTCAGATCGGGATCGTCGCCATCCACCACCACCACTCCGAAGCGGCCGAACAGGTGCGTGATCAGCGCGCGTGTGGCCTGGGCCAGGTTGACGCCGGGCCGGTAGGCGTTCGTCAAAGCCGCACGCACGTCATCCGCGTGCGTACCCGGGCCCAACGCTGTGCAGAATTCCTGCAACACGGGCCCCGCTCCCTCCAACGGCATTCGACCGACCGGCCCGCCCGCCGTTCCCTGCCATTCGAAGCGCCTTCCTTGCACATGGACGTGATCGATCTCCGCACGGTCGTGGTCCTCCGAAGCCATCCAGAACACGGGAACCACCGCCTTTCCAGGCCTTGAAAGCCGACGGGCAAGGTGAACGGCATTGAGGATCTTGTAGGGCACGTACAGCGGCCCCGTGAACAAACAGAGCTGATGCCCTGTGGTCACCGTGAGCGTTCCCGGTCGGCCAAGCAGGTCGAGGTTCCTGCGCACTTCAGAGGGAACCTCAAGCCCGGTGTATTGGTGC
>CAZFAW010000242.1:0-4710 GCA_964517015.1 uncultured Chryseobacterium sp. | reverse complement strand
CACCTGGTGCTGGACGCCTACAACGCAAATCCGAGCAGCATGCAAGCCGCTCTGCGGAATTTCGCCGAGTCGCGGACCGACCGTCCGAAGCTCGCGTTCCTCGGTGGCATGAAGGAGCTCGGCGAACACAGCCTGGCAGAACACCAGGCTATCGCGGACCTTGTGGCCGACCTCGGGTTGGAGGCCCTGCTGATCGGCCCTGAATTCACAGGGGTGGAGGCCAGGGGGCGCACGGTGTTCGCCGATCCGGCCGCAGCCCTTGCCGCTTTGACGCGGGATCCCGTAAGCGGCCGGTCGATCCTGCTGAAGGGGTCGCGCGGGACCGGGCTCGAAGTGCTGGTTCCCGCGCTCTAGGCGTTCAGCACGGCGCGGCTGATCACGATGCGCTGCACCTCGCTGGTGCCCTCGTAGATCTGCGTGATCTTGGCATCGCGCATCAGGCGCTCCACGTGGTATTCCTTCACGTAGCCGTACCCGCCATGGATCTGCACGGCTTCCACCGTATGGCGCATGGCCACTTCGGAGGCGAAGAGCTTGGCCATGCTGCTGGCCTGATCGTAGTTCTGGTGCTGGTCCTTCATCCAGGCCGCCTTCAGGCACAGCAAACGCGCGGCCTCGATCTCCGTGGCCATGTCCGCCAGCTTGAACGCGATGGCCTGGTGCTGGTGGATGGGTTTGCCGAAGGCCTTGCGCTCCTTGCTGTAAGCCAGGGCGAGTTCATACGCGCCGCTCGCGATCCCCAGGGCCTGCGACGCGATCCCGATGCGCCCTCCGGCCAGGGTCTTCATCGCGAACTTGAAACCGAACCCGTCCTCTCCGATGCGGTTCACCTTGGGCACTTTCACATCCTGGAACATCAGCGTGTGGGTATCGCTGCCCCGAATGCCGAGCTTATCCTCCTTCGCTCCCACCGTGAACCCGGGCATACCCCTCTCCACGATCAGGCAATTGATGCCCTTGTGCCCCTTGGCCACATCGGTCTGCGCCATGACCAGGTAGGTGCTGGCGCTGCCTCCGTTCGTGATCCAGTTCTTGGTGCCGTTGAGCAGGTAGTGATCGCCCATGTCCACGGCGGTGGTGCGCTGGCTTGTGGCATCGCTGCCGGCCTCGGGTTCGCTCAGGCAGAACGCTCCGATCACTTCACCCTTCGCCAGGGGCACCAGGTACTTTCGCTTCTGCTCTTCGTTGCCGAATTGCTCCAGGCCCCAGCATACCAAGCTGTTGTTCACGCTCATCACCACGGAGCAGCTGGCATCCACCTTGCTGATCTCCTCCATGGCCAGCACGTAGCTCACCGTGTCCATTCCTCCGCCACCGTACTCGGGGCTCACCATCATGCCCAGGAAGCCGAGTTCCCCGAGCTGCTTGATCTCCTCCTTGGGGAACCGCTGTTCCCGGTCGCGATCGATCACACCGGGCTTCAACACGTTCTGCGCAAAGTCACGGGCCGCATCGCGTACGGCTTGCTGTTCCTCGGTGAGTTCGAAACCGAAGCCTTGCTGGGTGAGCGTATCGTGCATGTGCGGCGGGTATTTGGGGGGCGGCCAAGATAGCGGACGGGTGCCGACGCGGCGGGTACATTCGCCGCCATGGAGCGCACGATACGGGTGATGGGCGTCATGTCGGGAACCTCCCTCGACGGGCTCGATCTGGCGTCGTGCGCGTTCACCCGCGAAGACGAACGATGGCGGTTCGATGTGGAAGCCGCACGGACCTTTCCTTTCCCGGCGGATCTGCGCTCGCGTCTGTTGGCGGTGATGCAGGGTGACGCGCTCGAACTGGCGCGGCTGCACCGCGACCTGGGCCGGACGATCGGAACTCGGTGCGCCGAATTGATGGCCGGACTTGAACACGGTCCCGACCTCATTTCCTCGCACGGCCACACCATCTTCCATCGGCCCGAGGAGGGCCTTACCACCCAGATCGGATGCGGAGCCCACATAGCCGCGATCGCCGGTGTTCCCGTGGTATCGGACCTGCGCACCAAGGATGTGGCCCTGGG
Source organism: uncultured Chryseobacterium sp. (assembly GCA_964517015.1). Taxonomy (GTDB): domain Bacteria; phylum Bacteroidota; class Bacteroidia; order Flavobacteriales_F; family PHOS-HE28; genus PHOS-HE28. The sequence goes on along the minus strand of CAZFAW010000242.1, from coordinate 2,708 downwards.
CGGCCAGGGCGCACCGTTGGTGCCCGTAGGCGAGCGCGCGCTCTTCCCGGGCCCCGATGCCTTCCTCAACCTCGGCGGCATCGCGAACCTCTCCGTTCACCGCGAGGTGGTGCTGGGCTACGATCTATCGCCATGCAACCAGGCGTTGGACCTGCTCGCCGCGGAGGTCGGACTGGCGTACGATGCGAACGGTGCCATCGCTCGCTCGGGCCGCGTGGACCAGGACCTGCTGCAACGGTTGAACGCGCTCGATTTCTACGCCCAACCACCGCCGCGTTCGTTGGGCCGGGAGTGGTTCGAGGAGCGGTTCCGCCCCTTGATCGATCGCACGACCCCGCTTCCCGATCGCATGCGCACCGTTGCCGAGCACATCGCAACGATCGCAGGCGGCGCGATCGATCGGGCCGATGCCCGAAACGTGCTCGTGACGGGCGGCGGGGCGCACAATGCGCTCTTGATCGAGCGGATCCGTGCCCGCACGCGCGCGCAAGTCGGAACCCCCGCACGCGAGGTGATCGATTTCAAGGAAGCCATCGTCTTCGCCTTCCTCGGCTTGTTGCGCTGGCGCGGGGAGGCCAACACCCTGTGCTCCGTGACCGGAGCACGCGCCGACAGCATAGGAGGTGCGATCCACCTGCCCAATTAACACGCCTTGCATGGAAAACCTCGCCGCACCGCGGAGCACGCCCTCCAGCCCCCCGGGTACTTTTGACCGTTCACCGCACAGCCCTGCCATGCGAGACGCCCTGCGCCGCTTCGAGGAGCGCGCCCCCGAGATCGTGTTCGAATGGAGCGACCGCTCCACCGGTGCACGCGGATGGGTGGTGATCAACAGCTTGCGTGGAGGCGCGGCCGGCGGTGGCACACGCATGCGCAAAGGCCTTGACCGGCGCGAAGTGGAGAGCCTCGCGAAGACGATGGAGGTGAAGTTCACCGTGAGCGGACCGTCCATCGGCGGCGCCAAGAGCGGGATCGACTTCGATCCGGCCGATCCGCGCAAGGGCGAGGTGCTTGAACGCTGGTACCGGGCGGTGATCCCGTTGCTGAAGACCTACTACGGGACCGGCGGGGACCTGAACGTGGACGAGCTGGCCGAAGTGATCCCCATCACGGAAAAGCTTGGATCGCTGCACCCGCAGGAAGGCGTGGTGAACGGCCACATCGGTGGGGACAAGACCCATCGCATGCACGCCATCGGGCGGCTGCGCACCGGCGTGAGCAAAATGGTCGAGGACCCCTCCTTCACCCCCGCGCCCGGCCGATATGCCGTGGCCGATATGATCACCGGCTGGGGCGTGAGCGAGAGCGTGAAGCACCACTACGCACGGTACGGCGGAGCCCTCGCGGGCAAACGCGCGGTCATCCAGGGCTGGGGGAACGTGGCATCGGCCGCCGCCTACTACCTCACCCGGCTCGGCGCCCGCATCGTGGGCATCATCGATCGCCACGGCGGCCTCCTGGCACCGGACGGGCTCAGCGCCCACGCCGTCCAGGAACTGTTCATGGCCAAGCGCGGCAACGCGCTCCACGCGGTGGACCTGATGCCGTTCGAGCGCGTGAGCGAGCGCATCTGGGACATCGGTGCGGAGATCTTCCTGCCCTGTGCGGCTTCGCGCCTGGTGACCCGCGAGCAGGTGGACCGCCTTTGCACGAACGGCCTGGAACTGATCGCCAGCGGAGCGAACGTACCCTTCGCCGACCCGGAGATCTTCTACGGCCCGATCGCCCAGCACGCGGACGATCGCGTGGCCGTGATCCCCGATTTCATCGCCAACTGCGGCATGGCACGCGTGTTCGCCTTTTGCATGCAGGACCACGCGCAGCTCACCGATCAGGCGATCTTCACCGACGTGAGCCGGGTGATCGGCGAAGCGCTCGGCCGCACCCACGCGCGCCATCCGGAACGAACGGGCCTCACCCGTACCGCCTTCGAGATCGCCCTAGCCCAGTTGAACTAGATACTTCCCACCGCCCGAACAACGTTCATCCGAAACAACCGAACCGATGCTCCTCGACCTCATCGCACAGATCCAAAGCGGCACCGACAGCGTTCGGCAGGCGCTTGAATCCCTCCAAAGCGCGGCCGCCGCTCCCGCAGAGAAGAGCATCAGCGTGTGGGACCTGCTGAGCTACGGCGGCTGGTACATCATGGGGCCGCTCGCGCTCATGTCGATCGTGGCCTTCTACATCCTGATCGAACGGGTGCTGGCCTTGAACAGCGCGCGGAAGCTCGATCCGGACTTCATGCACAAGGTGCGCGACTATGTGCACGAAGGCAAGATCGATTCGGCACGCAACCTGTGCGCGAACAACCGCTCGCCGGTGGCACAGGTGATCGACAAGGGCATCTCGCGCATCGGTTCCCCGGTGAAGGAGATCGAGAGCGCCATGGAAGGAGCGGGCAGGGTCGCGGTATCGCGCCTGGAACGTGGCATCGGCCTGCTCAGCCTGTTCGCCAAGCTGGCACCCATGTTCGGGTTCATAGGGACGATCATCGGGGTGATCAACATCTTCTACGAGATCAGCCTCAGCGACAACATCAGCGTGGGCATCATCTCCAAGGGCCTCTACCAGAAGATGGTCACTTCGGCAGCGGGCCTCATCGTGGGCATCGTTTCGTTCACCGCCTACTACGTGGTGAACGCGTTGGTGGACCGCGTCGTGGAGAAGATCGACGGCACCGGCCAGGATTTCCTGGACATGCTGCG
>CAZFAW010000241.1:0-4730 GCA_964517015.1 uncultured Chryseobacterium sp. | reverse complement strand
TGATCGCCGGTGCCACGAAGAGCGGGTCCAGCGGAAGATGGACTTGCACGGTGGTCGTTGCAGTATCCGCACAGGACCAGCCGGGATTGGCGATCAAGGTCACCACGAACGTACCCGTGTCCGAGTAGGTGTACGTGGGGTTCACGGCCGATGACGTGTCGGAGGTGGTCAAGGGATCGCCCAGGTCCCATGCGTATGAAGACGCACCGATGCTCAGGTCGGTGAAGTCCAGCGTCATTCCCGCGCAGAACACGGTCTGGGGTGCGATCTCGGCTTCCACCAGTACGGTGCATGGAACCACGTCCATGCGGAGGTCGCGGCGAACCTCGCTCAGCAGCACACCTGCACGGTACTCACGTACCTGCACACCCACCACGAACGATCCGACGAGCGTTGGAGTCACGGTCAGTTCACCCGTGTTGGGGTCCACGTTCATGGCTGGCGAGCCGTCCACGGGATCCAGTGCGCTGTACCCCGGCGCGTAGATCACGCCGACATAGGCGGGCGGGTCGGGTGGCGAAGGGATCGGGTTCAATTGATCGCCGCCCTGGAACGGTGCGCACAAGGCGTACACCAGCGAATCGCCATCGGGGTCGACGGCCGAGTGATCGAACACCATGGGTTCGTTCACGCACATGGCGATCGGTGGGTAGGTCTCGAAGCGCGGGCTGCTGTTGTCGCCCGTTACGGAAACATCCGGCACCAGCACCGTGCACGTGATCCCTTGCGTGTCCGGTGCGTTCAGGTTCAGGATGATCGGCGTGCGGCAACAGCGCTGGTACGACAGGATGTACCCTCCCGTGCCACCGGGCAGCGTGAAGATCCCCGAATAGGTGGCCTCCTCCACACAAATGCTGGGCGGCACGGTCAGGCAGGGGTCGGAAAGGGTGGCCCAGACCGGTACGCCACCGGGGAAGCCCAGGAACTGACTGAAGAGATAGGTGCCTGAAGCGTCGAACACCCCGATCTCCGCCGAAAGGTCGAAATCCGTTCCGTTCGTGTTGTTCGGGCCACAATCCCGGTAGAGTTTCAGCGTGACCTCGTAATCATCGGTGCCCAGGTGATCGTAGTACAACTGACCGCCCAGGATGTGGGTACCCCGGACCGGGATCGCAGCGATCCAAGCCACGATGAAGAGGAAGACGTACCTCACCCGCATGCTGGAATGACGAAAAGATAGCGTTTTAGGTGGTCCGCTTCCGTCCGGTTCCCGGCGGGATCGGAAGGCCGATCCTATTTGCCCGAATGGAGGTCGAGCATCCGATCGAACTCCCTGGCGTCCACCGCCACGTACAGCCCCCCGGCCGATGCGATCATTTCGCCGATCCGCACCTGCTCCGGATAGGCTGCATCCACCACCCGGTGGATCACGGCGCCCGCACCCACCAACTGCACTTCGGTGAAGGCCCTGGGGCCCTCGATCCTGTAGAAGTGCCTGCCGTTGAGGGAGCGTCTGTAGATCGGGAACAGGGAAGGCATGGCGCAACGCGACGGCTAATTTGCGCACCTCGCCCGTATGTCCGGCTTCCTTCAACAACTCGCCGAGGCGCTCATCGCGCAACATGGCAGCGACCTTCGCGAGGTGGCCGTGGTGCTGCCCAACCGGCGCTCCGCGCTGCATCTGCGCAAGCACCTGGCCGGCGCGCTCGGCCATGCGTTCTGGAGCCCTCGCTGCTTCACCCTGGAGGAATTCATGGAAGCGATCTCCGAACGAAAGGCCCTGGGCACGGTGGAGCTATTGCTGGAGTTCCACGCCTGCCTTCGATCCGTTCGACCCGGAGCCAGCGAGCCGTTGGAGGAATTCCTGCAATGGGCTCCGACCACGCTGAACGACATGAACGAGGTGGATGCCCATCTGGTGGACCGCGAACGGTTCTACCGCGACCTGCGCGCCATCGATGAATTGGACCGGTGGAGCGTTGCCTATGGACATTACCTGAGCCCCGGCCAGGCACGCCTTGTCCGGTACTGGGAATTGAAACGCGACCTGCACGAAGCCTTCGATCGAACACTGGCCGAACGCGGGCTCGGGACCAGGGGCATGGTGGAGCGAGCTGCCGCGGACCGTGCACTGAAGGCACAGGTGCCGTGGTCCCGGGTCTGGTTCGCCGGAGCGAACGCACTTACCAAGGCCCAGGCCGCGGTGGTCAGGGCCATGCGCCTGCGTGGCCTGGCCACCTTCGCATGGGATGCCGACCGCTATTACCTGGACGATCCGGATCAAGAGGCCGGCGGGCATCTCCGTGATCTGCTGTCCGAACATGGGCCCGGTGTCATCCCGCTCAGCGAGGGGCTTGCCACAAGCGAACGTGGGATCCTCGTGGCGCACGCACCGAACACCGTGTCCCAGTGCGATCTGGCGGCACAATGGATCGCCGGGCTCACGCCCTCCGAACGCGACCGCACCGCGGTACTGCTTCCGGACGGATCCCTGCTCATGCCGCTGCTTCGCGCGCTGCCACGGAACGTGGGCAAAGTGAACGTGACCATGGGCGTGCCGCTTTGCACCCTCCCGGTGAACGGCTTGATCACTGCGCTCCTCGACCTGCATGAGCACGGGAACGGCACCGACGGCATGCACCTGGATCGCCTTGCTGCGCTCCTCATGCATCCCTTTCTCCAGGGGAACGGTAACTCGCGAACGCGGTCCCTGGTGAACGCCTTGCGCAACGAACGATGCATGTTCCCGCGCCTGAACGACCTGGGCCGGCTTGCGCACGACTGGCCCCCGCAGGAACTCGCCTGGTTGTTCGGTGCACTTCGGCCGATCGGCGACGCCGCTGCGGATGTTCCCGATCGGATCGCCCGGCTGATCGCCTGGGCCCGGCACGTAGTGGGCGCCGATGTGCTCGCAGGCGAACAATTGTTCCATGCCGCCGTGGTGGTGCAACGCTTGGGCACCGCACTGAACGCGCGTCCAGAGCGAATGAACGCTCGATCGTACGGCATGGTGTTGATGCGTTGCCTGCGCCAGGAGCGGATCGACCTGCACGGCGAACCCTTGGAGGGCCTGCAGATCATGGGGCTGTTGGAAACGCGTGCCATCGATCACGATCGCTTGATCATCCTTTCGGCGGTGGAAGGGACCATGCCTCCCTCGGCCGCATCGAACAGCTTCATTCCGTTCGATGTGCGCAACGTGGCCGGACTTCCCTTGCCCCACGATGGCGATGCCGTTTCCGCATACGGGTTCTACAGGGCTTTGCAACGTGCACGCCACGTCCACCTGATCACCTGCGGGGGAGACGCCACGGAGCCTTCACGCTACATCTCGCAGATCGAACGCGAGTTGGTCCCGGGCTCGCGCACATCCTTCGCACGGATCGAGGCGCAACTGCCGACCGAAAAGCCGCACGCACCACCCACGCTGTTGGACAAGGGCCCGGCGGTGATGGAAAGGATCCAGGCACGCCTCGCACGAGGCCTCTCCCCCAGCGCGATCACCGCATACCTGAACTGCCCTTTGGACCATTGGTTCCGGTATGTATTGGCCCTTCGCCCGCACGACGGCGGCGATGAACGGCTCGGCGATGACCTGGTAGGGACCGCGGTCCATGCGGCATTGCAGGAGGTCTTTTCACCCTGGTGCGGACGAACGGGCGATCCGAACGCCTTGCTTGCTGCGATACCCGAAGTGCCCGCGATCGTGCGCCGATCGATGGCAAAGGCCGCCTCCGGGCGTTCGGTGAACGAGGGGCAGCCCCTGCTCCAGGCCGAAATGGCCGCCTCGGCGATCCAACGCTACCTCTCGTACGAAGCACGCCGGTGGCGGGAGAACGGCGCGCCCGTCATCCTGGCCCTCGAACATTCCCTTTCCGTACCGATCGACATGCCCGGAACGCGTGACCCGATCCCCATCACCGGCTTCCTGGACCGTTCGGAGCGGCGCGGCGGTGATCTCTTCGTGGTGGATTACAAGACCGGCGCCGTCCATGCTGGCGATACATCGATCCGCGACATCGCGGAAGTGCCCCGGAACAAACCCTATGCGATCCAACTCTTGATCTATGCATGGCTCGCCTTGCGCCGGGACCCCGGCCAGGGAACGGTACGTGCGGGCATCGTGCCGTTGCGAGAACCGGCCGGAATGGACCGTGCTTTCCTGCGCATCGGCGCTGCCGACCGGCTGGAACGGGCCCATCTTCCAGCGGTCGAAGACTTCCTGCGTTCGGTGATCCAGGACATGCTCGACCCGGAGCGACCGATCGCGCACGAACCGCGAAGCAGGACCTGCCGGTTCTGCGCGACCTGAAACGAAGAAGGGCCCCCGATCAGGAGCCCTTCCCAAGTCCGATCCCGGCCGGATCAGCGGTACACGATCTTGTGCACGCTGTTCTCCTCGCCGCGCGTGAGCTTGAGGTAATAGATACCGTTGCTCATGCCTGTAAGGTCCATCTCCTTGCGGTAGGTGCCTTCGAAGTTGCGGAGCACATCGTTGAACACGCTCTGGCCCAACGTACTAAGCACCTCAACCCGGACATCGCTGGCTTCGGGAACGATGAAGGAGAACGTGAACACACCGTCGTTCGGGTTCGGGAGGATGCTCACCGTGCTCTCGAAGTTCGCCGGTGCGGCGATGCTCTTGTAGATGCTGCCCGTGCGGTCCTCGCCACCGAGCGACACATAGTAGTCGGCGTTGTTCTGCAGCTCGTTGGTCCAGCTGTCGTTCACCAGTTCGAAAGCGGCCGAACCGTTCACCGGGAGGGTGAGGATCGTGTATTCCTCACCGG
>CAZFAW010000240.1:0-4750 GCA_964517015.1 uncultured Chryseobacterium sp. | reverse complement strand
CTCTACATGATGGTGGTGGAAGGGAAGAGCGGGCTTGGCACGGGCTTCGCTTCCTTTGTGGCCGGCCACAAGGGCCAGCGCATCATCTTGAAACGGGGGCTCGCACCCGCGCACGTTCCCGCCAGAGAAGTGATGATCGTGAACGAATGATGGAAACCGTGAACATGAAGAAGACCCTGCTCACCGGAACGCTCACCGGCCTCGTGGCGCTTGCAGGTGCACAAAGCCTGCAGGATGCGATCCAGCTCGCCGACCGCGAACAGTTCGATCGCGCGACCACCGCGTTCAAGCAGTTGCTGGCCGCCAACCCCTCCGATGCCGCCGCCTGGTTCCACTTCGGGCAGAGCTACTACGCCAACGATCAACAAGACAGCGCCGACTACTGCTACGGCGAAGGCGTGCGGGTGAACCAACGCTATCCGCTCAACAAAGCCGGCCTGGGCAAGATCCTCATGGTGCGCGGCCAGCGTGCCGAGGCACAGGTGCGGTTCAACGATGCGATCGCCATGGCCGAGGACAAGGCGCTCAAACTCACCAAGGACCTGAAGGCTGCGACCTACCGCGAAGTGGCGCGTGGCCTCGGCGCGGGCAACTCGCCCGATATCGCCGCCGCCATGGCCATGCTGAACAAGGCCATGGAGCTGGCCCCCGCCGACGCCGAATCGTTCATGGTGAAAGGCGAACTGCTGCTGCAAAGCGGCAGCTTCGATGCGAGCGAAGCGGTGGCCGCGTTCAAGAAGGCCTCCGAACTGCTGCCCGCCGCCGCCCGGCCGGTGGCCGAGAAGGCGCGCATGTACTACCGTGCCAAGAGCTACGATGCCGCGCTGGCGGAATTCGACCGTGCCATCTCCATCGATCCCGGTTTCGCCCCCGCCTACAGCGGTCGTGCCGAAGCCTATTTCATGACCAAGGCATTCGACAAGGCCACGGCGGACTACAACAAATACCTCGAACTGAACCAGGGCAACCGCAGCGCGCGCGTGCGTTACGCCAAGTTCCTCTACCTCACCGGCAACTACACGGCTTCGCTGGAGGAGATCGCCAAATTGCGCACCGCAGGCGACACCGATCCGACCTTGAAGCGCATCGAAGGCTACGACCTGGTGGAAACGAAGGATTTCGCCCAGGGCATGGCCCGACTGGAGGAGTACTTCGCCGTGCAGCCGGCGGAAAAACGGATCCCCAGCGACATCCAGTACTACGCCCGTGCCCTTTCCGGCCTGGGCAACGATTCGCTCGCCGCGGAAAAGATGCTGAACGCCGCGCGCATGCCGAAGGCGGATCCCGACCTGTACAAGGAGGCCGCCTCCCTGTTCCTGAAGGTGAAACGCCCCGACATGGCGGTGATCGCCTACCGCGAGAAGATGGCGAGGGGCCGCACCGAAGTGAACGACTGGTACTACCTGGGCGGTGCCGCGCAGAAGGCCGGCCAGTTCGCGACCGCAGATAGCGCCTGGGCCAGTTATACCGAGCGCCAGCCGAACGTGTTCCAGGGCTACCTGGGCCGCGCCCGAGCCAACGCGGCCATGGACTCGACCAAGACCACCTGGCAGGCAAAGTCGTTCTATGAGGACGTGATCCGCAAAATGAAGCCGGAGGAACAAGCCACCAAGAAGGTGGAGCTCGAAGAAGCCTTCTTCTACCTCGGCTTCTACTACTTCACCAAGGAGAAGGACATGGGCATGGCGCGCTGCTACTTCCAGAAGATGAAGGACCTGAACGCCGGCACCAGCAATACCAAAGTCGCGAGCGACATGCTGTTGCAGAAGGAGCTGAAGGACGTGGCGGCGAAGGACTGCAACCTGCTTTGACCGGTGCCAACGCACCTCGGGAAGGGGGCTTCGGCCCCCTTCTCCGTTCGTGGTCTGCGGCTACCTTGGGCGCATGACCTCGGGCAACAAACTCACGATCGCGATCTTCATCGCCATGGTGGCCGGCATCCTCGGTGGCGCCTGGTACCGGCAGGCTTATCCCGATGAGGCTTCGCTGAAGGTGTTCGCGGAGAACATCTCCATCCTCACCGACATCTTCCTGCGGTTGATCAAGATGATCATCGCGCCCCTGGTGCTTAGCACCCTGATCGTGGGCGTGGCCAAGCTGGGCGATCTGAAGAGCGTGGGCAGGATCGGCGGCCGGGCGTTGCTCTGGTTCGTCGGCGCATCGTTGTTGTCGCTGCTGTTGGGCATGGTGCTCGTGAACTTCTTCCGGCCCGGGGAGACGCTTGGGCTGCCGCTTCCCGAAGCCACGGCATCGTCCGGTGTGGAGGGCACGGCGTTCACCCTGCGGAACTTCATCACGCACGTGTTCCCCAAGAGCATCGTGGAAGCCATGGCCAACAACGAGATCCTGCAGATCGTGGTGTTCGCACTGATGGCCGGTGTGGCCTGTGCCGCCCTGAAGGAGAAGGGCGAACCCATCGTGCATCTCATGGACAGCCTGGGCCACGTGATGCTGAGGGTGACCAGCATGGTGATGAACGTGGCGCCGGTGGCGGTGTTCGCCGCCATGGCCGCGGTGATCGCGCAGAAGGGCCTCGGCATCCTTTGGACCTACGGCAAGTTCATCGGCCAGTTCTACATCGGGCTCCTGTTGCTGTGGCTGCTGTTGCTCGGGGTGTGCCGGCTGGTGGTGGGGCCACGTACGCGGCACCTGGTCGACCGGATCAAGGATCCACTGCTGCTCGCCTTCAGTACGGCCAGCAGCGAAGCCGCTTACCCGCGCACCCTGGAACAACTGGAACGTTTCGGCTGCCCGAACCGGATCGTGAGCTTCATCCTGCCCCTGGGATACAGTTTCAACCTCGACGGCAGCATGATGTACATGACCTTCGCCAGCCTCTTCATCGCACAGGCCTATGGCATCGATCTGAGCCTTTCGCAGCAAATGACCATGCTGCTGGTGCTCATGGTCACGAGCAAAGGCGTGGCGGGCGTGCCGCGCGCCTCGCTGGTGGTGATCGCAGGCACCCTTTCCATGTTCAAGATCCCGGAGGCCGGCCTGCTCCTTCTGCTGGGAGTGGACCACCTGCTGGACATGGGCCGCAGCGCCACGAACGTGGTGGGCAACGCCGTGGCCACCACCGTGGTGAGCAAGTGGGAGGGCATGCTGGAGAAATAGTTCGGGCTACCTTCGCGATCCTGAAAAATGGCCGCGCCCAGCCACATCCATCCGGTCGCACACCGCCTGCTGCAACGGGCGGACAAGGAGGGCCTGCTGGGCCAGCACGGCCTGGTGGTCTGGATGACCGGACTGAGCGGCAGCGGCAAGAGCACGCTCGCCATCGCCCTGGAGCGCCGGCTGCACGAACAAGGCCGTTTCGCGGTGGTCCTGGACGGCGACAACGTGCGCACGGGCATCAACAGAAACCTCGGCTTCAGCGATGCGGATCGCACGGAGAACATCCGTCGCATCGCTGAAGTAGCCAAGCTCTTCGTGCAGAACGGTGCCGTGGTGATCTGCTGCTTCGTCTCCCCCACCATCGCCATCCGCGAACAGGCCAAAGCCATCATCGGTGCGAACGACTTTCACGAGGCCTTCATCGACACCCCATTGGAGGAATGCGAGCGCCGCGACGTGAAGGGACTTTACGCCAAGGCCCGCGCCGGCGAAGTGAAGGACTTCACGGGCATCAGCGCGCCTTTCGAAGCGCCGGTCGCTCCCGCCATCCGCATCGCCACGCAAGGCCGAACGGAAGAGGCGAGCACCACGGAATTGTTGAACTACATCCTGCCGCGTGTGCAACGCAGCTGATCAAATGCATTCACCACAGAGGCACAGAGGACACAGAGGCCAACCCGACCCGACCACTTGCGCATTTCTCTGTGCTCTCCGTGCCTCTGTGGTGAAATAGAACCGACCATGCATTCCTACCGACTGACCCACCTGAAGGAGCTCGAGAGCGAGAGCATGCACATCCTGCGCGAGGTGGCCGCGCAATTCGAGAACCCCGCATTGCTCTTCAGCGGCGGCAAGGACAGCATCGTGTGCTTCCACCTGGCGCGAAAAGCCTTCTTCCCAGCGAAAGTGCCCTTCCCGCTCGTGCATGTGGACACCGGCCACAACTTCGAGGAGACGATGACCTTCCGCGACAGCCTGGTGAAGGAACACGGCGCGAAGCTGATCGTGGGCAGCGTGCAGGAGAGCATCGACACCGGCCGCGTGCAGGAAGAGACGGGCTACTACGCCAGCCGCAACAAGCTGCAGACCGTGACGCTGCTGGACACGATCGAAAAGCACAAGATCGACTGCGCGATCGGCGGCGGACGGCGCGATGAGGAGAAGGCCCGTGCGAAGGAGCGCGTGTTCAGCCACCGCGACGAGTTCGGCCAATGGGACCCGAAGAACCAACGGCCCGAGCTGTGGAACCTCTACAACGGCAAGAAGCGCCCGGGTGAACACTTCCGCGCCTTCCCCATCAGCAACTGGACGGAGATGGACGTGTGGCAGTACATCCTGCTCGAGAACATCCCCATCCCCAGCATCTACTTCAGCCACGAGCGTGAAGTGTTCGATCGCGATGGCGTGATCTACGCGAACAGTTCCTTCATGCGCTTGAAGCCGGAAGAGAAGCCTTACCAGAAACGCGTGCGCTTCCGCACCATCGGCGACATGAGCTGCACCGGAGCGGTGGATTCACCGGCGAGCACGCTCGAGGAGATCATCGAGGAGGTGGCGTCCTCACGTGTGACCGAGCGTGGCAGCCGCATGGACGACAAGCGGAGCGAGGCGGCGATGGAGGACAGGAAGAAGG
>CAZFAW010000239.1:0-4775 GCA_964517015.1 uncultured Chryseobacterium sp. | reverse complement strand
GTTGCCCCACGAAGGCGAGTCGTTGCACGGTCGGCCCTTCCTGCATGTAGAGGTCGAGTTCTTCGATCTCCGGGTAGTGCACCAGGATCATCGGCACATCGCTGTTCCCCAGATTGGTCAATTTGAACCGAAGCCAATTGACCGAAGGCGTAACGCCCAGGTTCGGGATCTCGCGCTGCACCTTCTCGAAGCGCCCAAGGTGCAGCGCTTCATGCACGTCCATGCGGGCGCTGCTATCATTGAAGATCTCCATCCGCGTCCCGAGCCATTCCGTACAGGCTTCGCCATGGTACACGAACGTGCCGGGAGCCTCCTGGGCCAGGACCCGAACAGCGCCGAAGATCAGTGTGAACAGGAACGGGATGACCGCGCGCATGGCGCGCTCATACGCAGAGGGCGGCTCGCTAGTTCCCGATCATGCTCACGCCGTATATCGCAAGCGATCGGTCTGGATGCGGTTGTAGGTCTCCAGACCCACATGGCTTCCGCTGAGCCGCAGGGAATAATGCACCTCCAGCGGCTTTCCTGCGGGCGACTCCATGCGAACCTGATCCGGGCGCAGGCGGAGGCTGAACAACACCTGGCGATGTGTTTCGGTGGTGTGCGGCAGCAGGGTGGTGTCCGGGTTCACCATGGCAACAGCGGTGTGCGATTCGATCGGGTATTTCGGGAACGTACCGCCCTGTCCGATCGCGGTCATGCGCACGAACCCGTTCGTACGGGGGTGTTTTTCCGTGTAGTGCGCCACAAGGCATACCATGCGCTTCATTCCGGCCGGCAGGCTGACCGCCGTGATGGCGTGACTCAGCAGAACGGGCACGCCGTAGCCCGCGAACCGATTGGCGTTCCAAAGCCCGCACACTTCGCCCACACCGTAGGGGCGCAAAGCCGCGATCTCATCCATGACGCCGGGTGCCATGCCCAGGAGAGATCGCTCCATCGGGAGCGGCTTCCCCTCGTGCGACCGCTGTAGGCGGATACCACCGACCATGCCCAATTGATCGTGCATGGCCACGATCACGATGCAGTCCCGATCGGAAAGCCACTCGGTATTGTTGGAGGACACCTTGGCGATGCCGAAGTCGGCCAGAACCTGCCGGTGCTCGCGCAGGAATTCCAAGCACAGGTCCGGTCGTTCCGGGGCGCGGAATGCGATCAGGTCGATGATCTCCATGGTCAATGGGTGATGGGGGTGGGGGTGGGGGCGAAGAAGATCCGTTCGAGGGGCAGCCGCAGGGAGCGTGCGCTCGCGGCCCCGGCATGGCTCAGCCGTACCATGAAGAGCGGTTCACGCCCTTCCAGTCCGGTGGTTTGGATCAGGCGGGAGCGCAGTTCCAGGAAATCGGCGCGTTCGTCGGCGGTCAGCACATCCTCACCGAGCAGTCGCGCGGCATGGCCAAGGAAAATCGCGGCCGAGATGGGATGCACGGCCAGCCCCTCTCGGGTCGCTGCGAGCCAGGCGCGTTCGGCCGCGCGCGAACCGTTGAAGCGATCTTCCGGGGTGTGTGCTTCGATGCTCACCAACGCGACAGCAGGCGAGTGCCGCACGGCTTCGCCGGAGATCTTTTCGAACCCCTTGCCGCCCTTGGTGCTGCGCAGGAACGCGATGGCTTCGGGGTCCGAAGCGGCGCGAAGCCCTGTCCGGCCGACCATGTCCACTTCGAGCGTTGCGATGTCCAGACCATCCTTCGTTCGTTGGGCTTCTTCGTCGTTCCAACGCACCTCGTGGGCGAAGAACTCCAGGTGGCCGTAGGGGTTCATGATGCGCAAGCGCTCTGCAATGCCGGCTATCGTTGCGATGCGGCCGATGTCTTCCGGATCGGTGAGCACGTGAAGTCGGCCTCCTCCGCACTCCGCCGTAGCCTGCTCCATGCGCACGAAGGCCTCGGCTTCGATCGTGCGGCCGTCTGCTTTGCGCCGGTTGGAATGGCGCTGGCCGATGTAGGCCGCCAATGGGTCGGGTGCAGCAACATGGGTTCCTGTGCAACTGAGCACGGCAAAAGGCCCGTCGTCCGCACCGAACGGCGTTTCGACCCGGGTGCGCAGACCGAGCTCTTGCGCGCGCAGCACCATGTTCTCGACGCACGCGCCCAGAGCGATCGTTGGGATCAACTCGTCCGGGTCGAGCTTAGAGGCCGAGCGTTCGCGATCGTGGAAGAGGAGGATCCTGCCGTCGAGGAACAGGAACTTCCACGGCTGCATGTTGCCCGCACTGGGCGCCAGCGCACCTGCCGTTGCGATCGCTTCCGCTTGTGCACGGGTGAACGATCCCATGGCTGCGTTCCCGTACCGGCCCGCCGCGGCCAGCATGCGATCCAGGGAAAGAGCGGGCACCTTCTCAGGTCGGATCCCCGCATAGAGCATGGGGATCTCCCGCTTCGTTCCGCCGATCAGTTCCTCGAGGTCCACGTACCAGCGGCCGCTTGCGTTCATCTGTCCGAGGACGATCCTGCGCACCGCATCCGCAGCCAGGGCCCCGCCGAGCACCACGTTCGAGGCGAGTTGAGGCCATGTGCCCACCGTTTCGCCGAGTTCGAGCAGGCTGGCCTTCATGCGTGTGCTCAGCGTTTCAAGCCCGGCCATGGGCGCAAGGAAGGGCAGCTTCTCCTCGTTGGTCCTGGCTTTGGCCGCATCCGCAGGATCGAGATGATCGATCAACCCGTGCAACAAGGAACGGTCGGGTTCCAGGTCGAACCGTTCGATATCGAGCATGCCGCGGTCGCTGGTGTCCATGACCACGGGGATCCGCAATTCGCGCGCTTTGAGACGGGCCAGGATCTTGATGTCCACCGCGTCGCATTCCTCCACCAGCACATCGAGGCGACCGCCATCGGTGAAAAAGCGATCCATGTTGTCCGCGTTCAATCCTTCTTCAAAGCACCGGACCTCCAGGAAAGGGTCGATCTCGGCGATCTCGCGTGCCACGTTCACGCACTTGCTCAAGCCCAGCAGGTGAACGCCGCTTCGGATGCGGTTCAGGTTCGAAAGGTCCAGGGTGTCCAGGTCGGCGATCCGGAGTTCTCCGAACCCGCGTTCCAGGGCCAGCGTGAGCGCCACGCTCTGCCCCACGCTCAATCCCACCACGCCCACCTTCGCCCGGGAGAGCAGTTCCTGCTCTTCCCTCGTGATCTTGTTGCGGTTGCGGTCGGTGCGCACCACGGCGAATTCCTCGCGATCCAGCAAATGCACCAGCCGGCCGCTCCAAGGGTACCATACCCAAACGCCGTATTCCTGGATCGGGGTCGGCCCCACGTGCGCTTGCACTGCGGCTTGAAGGCGCTCGGCGGTGAAGCGCCGCGCGGGTTCCAGGCTGCGCACCAACTCGCTCAGTTGGCTCGTCAAGGCATCGAACACCCGTGTTCCGGGGTCTTCCAGCAGCCGCGACCACCGTTCACGGTCGGTTGCCCTGCCCAAACGCAGGAACTCCGGCCGGTAAAGGGGCCTTTCGGCGGCTGTAGCGGCGAGGCACGCTTCCAGGCGCGAAGGCATGGGTTGGGTCAGTACTTGGGGCAGGCGAAAGGTAGAAGAAGGATTTGATTTATGAACAATTTATCCACGATCCGTTCACAGGCTGCAACCCCCCGGGTGCGCTCCCCGTATCGCACCTACCAGAAACCGGCCCAGACCATGTCCATTTCGCTGAGCACCATGGCACTTCCGTTGATGCCCACCGTCCTGTACGTGGACGATGAAGAAGGCAACCGACAGGCATTCACAAGTTCGTTCCGTCGCTCGTTCCGGGTGTTCACCGCCTCGAGCCTGCAGGAGGCCTGGGAGATCCTGACCAAGAACGAGGTGCATGTGGTACTGAGCGACCAACGCATGCCCGGCACCATGGGCACGGACCTGCTGCGCCTGGTGCGCGAGCGGTTTCCCCAGGTGAAACGCATGCTGGTGACCGGCTACAGCGACCTTCAGGCCGTGGTCGATGCCATCAATCACTGCGGTGTGACCAAGTACATCGCCAAACCGTGGGACCCGGCCTGCATGTTGACGGCCATCCAGGACGCATTCGCCGAGATCCGGCGGGAACGTGATCGCGAGGCTTTCACGCAACAACTGGAGGAAGCCAACCGGCAGCTCGAATTCGCCCTTCGACAGCGTCTGCTCTCCTGAGCGGCGAACCATCGGCCCCCGGCCCCACCCGTTCGCAGCGGTCCGTGCTTTGCTCGTGGCATGCTTCGGCATATTTGCCGATCCAACATGGCACGCCACGTCCTCCCGCTCCTGCTCCTCACCCCGGTAACGAACGCCCAGGCCCAATGCGACCGCTGGCAGCAACGCATCGACTGCGCCATCGACGTGCGGCTCGATCATCGCGATCACCGCTTCACCGGTACCGAACGCTTGACCTATTGGAACAACAGCCCGGACACGCTGCGCCAGGCGTTCTTCCACCTCTACTTCAATGCCTTCCGCCCGGGGAGCGAGATGGACGTGCGGTCCCGGACCATTGCCGATCCCGATCGCCGCGTGGGGTCGAGGATCGCCGAACTGGCGCCCGGCGAAATGGGCGAACTGGTCGTGGCACGCATGGATCAGGATGGCGGGGCCTGCAGGTTGACCCATCTCGGTACGGTGTTGAAGGTGGACCTTGCGAAACCCTTGCTTCCCGGCGCACGCACCACCTTCCAGATGGACTTCCGCGGCCAGGTACCCGTGCAGATCCGCAGAAGCGGTCGCGATAACCGGGAAGGCATCAGTTACAGCATGACCCAATGGTACCCCAAGATCGCCGCGTACGATCGCCGCGGCTGGCACGCCGATCCCTATGT
>CAZFAW010000238.1:3043-4781 GCA_964517015.1 uncultured Chryseobacterium sp. | reverse complement strand
CATGGGCCACGCTGGAACCGACCACCGCGATGTTCACGTCCACCAATTCACCGCGAGCCGCGTCGTGGAACGATCTGGTTTCCACGTAGGCCGCGACTTGGGCCGAAGCCATGAACGGGATCGTTTGCAGGAGCACGAGCGCGAATGGGCGGCACATGCCTCAAAGATAGCCCGGGTGCCAGGGCGGCTTGCGCCGTTCGTAGGGCCATCGCGACCGGTGCAGGCGTACATGTGCACGGAGCGAGTGAACGCTGGATCCGGTTTTCAGGCACACCAAGGATCGAACCACGCATGCCAGGATGCGCATGCCGTCGCACCCGGAACACGCGTGACCAATCGTGCGGTGGCCGCTGAAGCCGGAGAATTGAAGAGATGGAAAACGGTCCAGGGTTCGCCCGACGCGCCGGTAGCGTGGTGCGGTCGCAGCGCCCCGAGAGGCGAAAACCATTGCAGGCGCAGCGGTCACTTGCCGACGAGGGAGGGATCGCCCGAGGCGGGCCTTCCCGGAGCGGGAGGCTTCGATCAGAGCCCACTTCGCGGGCTCGGCTTGTTGTTCCTGTTCGCTTTGGGGAGATCGAGATCACCACGCTACCAGGAACCACAAGTCCCACTTTGGGGCTGATCGGCGGAGAGGGAGGGATTCGAACCCCCGGTACCCGTGAAGGCACAACGGTTTTCAAGACCGCCGCATTAAACCGCTCTGCCACCTCTCCGAAATAGGGGCGGCGCGAAAGTAACCCGGCCTTCGAGGAGGTTCGGGAGGCTGTTCGAAGCGGGACGGTCACCGGTTTTCATACTTAACATAATATCAATTATAGGCAAATAGGTCCGGGCTGGGAACCGCGCCGATCCCGAGAACGTTCATTTCTGGCTCTTGTTCGCTTGGCCACGGCATGCCCGTGAACGGATCGTTCCTGAGCAGCCAAGGTCCATCGAGATCAACCCAGTCTGCCGCCCCGCTCAGGTGGAACATGGCGAGCGAGCCAAGCGTGCTTTCGCTCATGCTTCCCAGCATCACACGCAGCCCGTTCGCTTGGGCGGTCCGGATCATGTCAAGGGCCCGGATCAACCCGCCGCATTTCATCAGTTTCACGTTCACACCGCCGAACACGCCTATCACGGCGGCCAGCTCCTCGGGCCCTTGTACCGATTCGTCTGCGATCACTGGAATGCCGACACGCGCTTGCAACGCGCCGTGCATGGATGCATCCCCGGCGGCGAACGGCTGCTCCATCGCGATCGCACGGGTTCCGGTAGCAAGGACCAAGCCCAAGGCGTCCGCCACACTGCGCAATCCCTGATTGGCATCGAGCAACAACATCCTGTCATCCAGTCGCTCAAGACGCTCGATCAACAAATGATCATGAGGTTGGCCGAGCTTCACTTTCAGCACCGGGCTCGGCGGAAGCTCCCGCAACCGCTCCTCCACATCCTCCAAAGTATCGGTGGCCAGTGTGACCATGCATTTCGATCGGCCCGGCGGCCTCGGCATGCCCAGGAACGCCCAGAGCGGCTGTCCGGCGAGTTGGGCGGCGAGATCGAGTCCGGCCATTGAAAGTGCGTTCCGAGCCGCAGGTGCATTCGAAGTGAACTCGTCCACGCTCTTCAAGTAGCGATCCAGTTCGAATACGATCTGTTGGCTGAGGACCAAGCGTGTAAATGCATCGATGACCAACGCGACTTGGGTGGGATCTTCCTTCACATAGGGCGGCAGTGTGGCCTCGCCATGACCAACGCG
>CAZFAW010000238.1:0-2943 GCA_964517015.1 uncultured Chryseobacterium sp. | reverse complement strand
GGGTGGGATCTTCCTTCACATAGGGCGGCAGTGTGGCCTCGCCATGACCAACGCGGTCTGCGTGTTCGAGACGCACGAACACGCTGTCCGTGCCATCGCGCGTGCCATGGGCCGTGGTGAACGGCCGTTTGAACAACAACCGATATCGCGCTGTGGCGATCCGCATGCGGTGAAAGGAACGAAAAAGCCCCTCTGCCGGCAGGCAAAGGGGCCTTTCGAAGGTATCATGCTCAGCCCTTCGGCTTGGCCAGCCAGATGATGTTCGTTTGCCACTTCGTGCTGTCCGGCTCGTTGCCGGGATCGGTGATGTACTCTTCGATCACCGTCTCGTTCAGTTCCTTTCCGTCCATTTCGATCTTGGTCGAAAGCGCCATGTGCGCGGGTTCCATGCTCATGTAGCCTCCGCGGTAATCGATCGAATAGGCCTCCGAAGCGAGCGATGTGTATTCCACCACGTCCTTCACCTTGCCCTTGTCGCCATCGGCGATCGGGAAACCGGCCAGCAGTTCCGCTTGATGGTTCTCCTCGTCCCACTTGAAATACACGGCGGTCGGCGGGCCGATCGGTTTCACGCGAGCCTTGCCCATGGCCGCGCCCGTGCCTTGGAACGCGCGGGTGAAGAACGCCTTGAAATCGTCCCACTTCACGGTTTCGCGCACCCCGACATAAGTCATGGCCGGGCGGTTCGCGGTGCCGATCGCGTACCGGGCCAGCAAGGCCTTTTGTTCGGCCAGCTTCTTGGCGTTTTCCTCTTCCACCATGGATCTCAGGCGGCCCAACCCCTTCTCGAAATCCTTCCCGATCATGGCGTCCATGTCCATGAACACACCCATGACGCGGCCCATGAAGCCGTTCTCACCTTCCAGGAACCAGGTGACCTTGGTGCTGTCCCCTGCGGTGGCCAGGTCGATCCCGGCTTCGCTTTCCTGCTGCCAGGGTTCCAGGAACGTCAGGTGGGTGCGGATCCCTTTGCCGGGCATCACCGAGTCGATGCGTTGTTCACCCTTGCCCACATCCTTGTTGCCCTCCCACTTGGCCACGGCGCCGGTAGCCCCGTCGGTGCCCTCGATGCTCTTCTTCATTGCAGGGTCCAGATCGTTCCAGGGGCTCCACTTGTCCATACCGGCCAAGGTGCCCACGTAGGGGAACACGGCATCGGCCGGTGCGGCGATGGTGGCGCTGCGTTCGTAGTGATAGGTCTTCGAACCCATGAGGCCGAGGATCAGCAACAAGCCGACCAGGGCGCCCAGGATGATGAGTATGGTCTTGATCGCTCTCATGTGTGCCGGGTTTGTCCCGAAAGATGGCATTTAACCCCGGATCCCGGAAATGGGTGTGCAGCGGGCGCGTTGTCCGGATGGCATGGTTTTTCTTTGTCCGCCTACGACCCGCACCGCCATGTACCCCAAGAAACTCCCCGCGCTGTTGCGCACCCTGCTCCTTGCCCTACCCCTCGCCTTCACGGCTTGCAAAAGCACGGGCCCGGCCGGCACCAAGGTGAAGGAGCCGTTCAGCGGGAACCGCTACGAGAGCGACAACCGATGGTTCCGCGGAAAAGGCACCGGGGTGAGCGTGAAACAAAACATCGCCGGCAGCAAGGCCGACCTGGATGCCAAGAACCAATTGGCCGGTCAGGTGAACACCAACATCAAGACCGTTGCAGACCAGTACCTGGGCCAGACCGAGAACGCCAACGCGGCCGAGGTGGCCGATAAGTTCCAAAGCCTCGTTCGCGAGGTGATGAGCACGGAGATCGCCGACCTGCGCAAAGTGGGCGAAGAGACCTACTTCAACGAGACCAGCAAGGAGTACACGGTGTACGTGGTGTACGAGATCAAGAAGAACGCCATGTTCCGCTTCATGAAGAAGCAGGCGCGCACGGAGAACAAGGTGGACGAACTGACGCAAAAGGCGATCGACGAGATCCTGGACAAGGAGATCGAAAAGGCCGATGCCGCGGACCACGACTGATCCCGGCGACCGTTGTCACAGCGCGGGTCCCTCGGGGCCCGCGCTGTCGTTTTGACCGTGTGCGGCCGGTGGCCCGTGCTTTGATCACGAGGGCCTGAACCTGAACGGACGAACATGGGTGGTGCGTGGATCATCGGGATCGTGGTGATGCTCGTGAGCATGCTGGTGAGCCAGCAGCTCCGCAGCCGGTTCGAGCGGTATTCGCGCACGCCGCTGCGCAACGGGCTCACCGGCCGGCAGATCGCCGAGCGCATGCTTTCCGAGCACGGCCTGCGGGAGGTGAAGGTGGTGAGCGTGCGAGGCGCGCTCACCGATCATTACAACCCCGCGACCCGAACGGTGAACCTGAGCGAAGCGGTGTATGCGCACGCCAACGCGGCAGCCGCAGCCGTGGCCGCGCACGAATGCGGGCACGCGGTGCAGCACGCCACCGCCTACCGATGGTTGGGCCTGCGCAGCAAGCTGGTGCCGGTGGTCAGCGTGACATCGAACCTGGTGCAATGGGTGTTGCTTGCGGGCATCCTGTTGATCAACACGTTCCCGCAGTTGCTGTTCGCGGGGATCCTTCTCTTCGCGACGCTCACGCTCTTCAGCTTGATCACCCTGCCGGTGGAATACGACGCGAGCAACCGTGCACTGGCGTGGATCCAGCGCAGCGGCCTGGTCACCGCGGAGGAACATGCCATGAGCGCCGACGCCTTGAAATGGGCGGCGCGCACCTACCTGGTCGCGGCGATCGGCAGCGTGGCCACCCTGCTGTACTACGTAAGCCTGTTCATGGGCGCACGCCGGCGCGACTAACGCCGGGTCTTCACCCCAAGCACGCCCAGAAGACCACGCGTCAATTCACGGAACACCGTTCTCCCGACCTGGCGCACCATGGTGTTCTTGGATATGTCCTCGATCATGCTGGTCTCCTTCTTCGGCGCCTTGGGCCCCGGCCCAACGGGCTGTTCCTTGCTTTCGGTGTCC
>CAZFAW010000237.1:0-4849 GCA_964517015.1 uncultured Chryseobacterium sp. | reverse complement strand
GGCTCCACGATCCTTCGCAAGGGTGTCAAGTTCGACAACCTCATCCACATCGCGCACAACGTGGAAGTGGGAGAGAACACGTACTACGCCGCGGGCGGGGTGGTCGCCGGGTCCACCCGGATCGGGAAGAACTGCATGTTCAGCGGGCAGGTGGGCATCATCGGCCACCTGAAGATCGCGGACGGCACCGTCATCGCGGCCCAGAGCGGCATCAGCAAGAACACCAGGGCCGGCGAAGCATACATGGGCTCGCCCGCTTTCGAAGTGGCCAAATACCGCAAGAGCTACATCCATTTCCGCAACCTCGATACGATCGTGGAGCGACTGGAGGCGCTGGAGAAGAAGGCCGCGCAGTGAGCCCTACTGGAGCTTCTGCGCCACCACCACCGTTTCGCGGAAGCGTTGCGTGTTCCCCGCCAGGTCGAACACCTCGAACACCACCACGTACGGCCCGATCCGCGCCAGGGTGTTGTCGTTCAGGATCCCGTCCCATGAAACGGACCCGCTCGTGCCCAGCAGCACGTTGTTGAGCAATGTGCGCACCTCGCGGCCGGCCAGGTCGAACACGGACATGTTCCCGGTGAAGCCGGCCTGGTCGAAGCGATACTGGATGGTGAGCACGTCCTGGAAGCCATCGTTGTCGGGGGAAAGGATGGCAGGGTCGATCGTGATCGCACCGGAGGCTTCGGCCGTCGGCGAATACTGCGAATTCGCATAGCCCGGCGTGGCCCAGCCCACCGCCTCCGCCGCGCTGTGCCAGTTCGTGGGGTCGTCCGTGGCGCGATCGGGGTCCACCCGTTCCAGGCTCACCCCTTCGGTACCGTTCAAAAGGGCGAAATGAAGGTCATCGGAGTAGCGGAACAGGTCCAAAGTGCTGCCGTCCGGGGCCTGCAGCACCACGGTGCCCTCGCCGTTGTTGTAGCTGGGAAGATCGGCAAGGAAGAGGCGATCGGCGTGCGCGAGCGGATACTCATCCACGATGTTCGTGGGGTTTTCCGTGAGGGCGAGGTATCGGCCGGGTAACATCAACACGGAAGCCGTGGTGATCACGATCGGGCTGGTGATGGCTCCATCGGTCTCATTGGCCAATTTCCAGTTGGCCACGCTCAGCACTTTGTCGCTCTTGTTGTAGAGTTCCACGAAGTCGTAGCCACCAACACGCGGGTCATAGAGCACCTCGTTGATCACCACGTCGCCGACTTCCACCGGTTCCGGCAGGGCGAATTGGGCCGTGTTCGTGCCTGCGATGGCGTTGCCGGGGCAGTCGGTCACACCGGTCACCGTGATCGAATAAAGCTGTCCGATGATCAAGGCCGAAGGAAGCGTCAAGCGCACCGTGGTGGTGTTCACCGTGCTGGGCACGGGAACGCCCAACGCGGGTTCTATGGCATAGGCGCCCACCAGGGTGGACGCCGCATCCATGGCCTCACTGAAGAGCAGATCGATCTCCGTGGGGCTGTTCACCAGTACGGAAACCAACGTGGGCGGCTCGGTGTCCGGAACGATCGCGAACACACTGTTCTGCGCGCCGGGCGTGCCTCCTTGCGCCGCGATGCTTGCGGTCCAATTGTCTGCACCGGAGCAGGGCCGCGTCGGGTCGATCTGTTCCAGGCTCCAACCCCCATCGTCCTTCACGCCGTCCTGGTACCAGCTCAGATCGTAGGTGATCGCGTCGATCACGGTACCTCCATCGTTTTTCAGCGAGATCGGATCCCCATCGTTGTTCAGGGAGGGGAAGGAAGTGATGGGGATCACATTGCCGAAACCGGTGAAGAGCGAGGCCACCGCATCATCGGCAAGGATGACGAATTGCCCCGGGCCCAGCAGCCCGTTGGGAATGGTGCCCGTGGTGCTGCCGTCGTCGATCGTCCACCCCGTCAGGTCGAAGGTGCTGGAGTTCGTGGTGTTGTGCAGTTCGATGAACTCCGCGTCGGGAAGTCCGACCGGTGGTGAGGGGTCGGCCATGAGCTCGTTGATCACCACATCGCGCGGTGCGGCGGCCTCGGGAACGATGAAGCTGAAGTCGATCGAGGCGGGGCCTGCGTACGTGTTGCCCGCGAGGTCCTGTGCGCCCGATGGCACCAGGCTGTATGTGCTCCCGTTGGTCAGCGCGATCGAAGGGGTCACATGCACCAGCGCGGGATCCACACCATCCAGCACCTGCGCGCTCACGCCGATGAACGGAAGGATGTCGTAGGAGCCGATGGCCCCCGGGTCAAGGGGTTCGTCGTAGTGCACATCCACGGAGGTGGCGCTCGTGGCCGTGATCGTGAGGATCGCAGGCGGTGTCAGGTCCACGGGGATCGGGCCCACCGTGAAATCGTCGAAGAAGTGGTTGTTCACCGGGCCGACCGCACTGCTCTGCTCGATGCGTACGCCGAAATGCGTGCAAGCCGTATAGGTGCCGTCGGTGATCGTTCCGGCGGTGGTGTACACGCCCAGCGCACCATCGTCATACTCGAGGGTCCATGAGTCGGACACATCCCGCGACACACGCACTTTGAACGGGTTGTCCGTGCTGCTGTTCACGATGCCGTCCGGGCTTGCGAGCATCGATGTGCCCGCACCCGCATCGCTGCGGAACAGTTCCACGCGGTCCGCCGTGCCGCCTATGCGCACATAGTATCCGTTCACCCCGCTGGCAAGGTCGGCGGCGGTGCTCATGAGGTACACATCGGCGTAGTTGGCGCTGCTCGTGCCGAACTTCAGGTTCACGTAGAACTCCCACTGTGCATCGGTGGCCTGTGTGCTCGGTGTGCTCAGGTGGTAATTGGCGGCACCCGGGCTTTGCGATCGCAGAGCGCCGGTCCCGGCGGTGAACAATGCAGCATCGCCGCTCCAGACCACCCCCGAAGTGAAGTCAAGGTCGGAGAAGTCGTCGGAGAACTGCGCGTGCGCGCCGCTCGTGAGCACGGTGCTGGACACAAATGCGATGATCGAGGCGATGCGCATGGCAGGGGATGGCAAGGTAGCGCCCGGCGGGCGATCCGATCAGCGCCACCCCATGAAGCCGAAGAAGAGCACGAGGCCATACTTCTTCTCCAGAACCCTCTTCTGTTGGTCCACAGCGTACGACTGCACGTGCAGGTCACGTCGGCTCTGCTCCACCTGCTTCAACAGCCCGGGATCGTCGGTGCGGAGCTCGAAGAGGATGTTGTAGTAACACGGCCGCCGGATGACCTCGCAGCTGTCCAGATAGTTGGGGTTTCCGCGGCTGCGAACCAGCCATTCCTCGATCGCGCAATAGTCCTTGGGATGCATGTACCCATTGCCCACGGCAGCCCAGAGCGCTTCGCGATGCTCCTGCCATGAGCAGGGGGAGTGCAGGATGTCGACGAAGGCGGCCTTGTTGAAGAGATCGATGTCCTCCGGGATCGGCGCACCGAAGGCGATACCGGGGATCTGCGGAACCGTTCGCTGGAACCCGGGCAGCCCGTAGCGCTTCAAAAAATCATCGAAGCCCTGTTCGGTGTAGAGGCCGATCATCCGTTCGGAGGGGAATCGCCCTTTTTCCAGTTTACGGCTCCAGGAAGCGATGTTCTCCTCCGTGAGCTCCTGCATCCGCGCGCGCAGCACCGGGTCTCGCCCCATCTTCTCCTTGACCAGTTGCGCGCGGTAGAACCCCATGTACACGCTGTCGCGCAGCACGGGGTCCGTTGCAGGCGGCACTGCAGCCACCCTTGCGAATATGTCGGCGAACCGCTTGTCGGTCAACGCGGATCCCAGGATCGGGATCTGCTGGACAGCGGCGCGGGAAAGACCATCGTCGACAGCGCCGGAGAGGTAGCCCAGGCAGCGCGTCGTATCGTGCGAGGCCAACGCGAACTCCCCGGCGATCACCCGGTCCGAAGTGAAGGGGTGGGCCACACCAGAGAATGCTTTGTCAAAAGCCGCAAAGCATGCTTGCGGATCCCCGTTCACGTAAGCCGCCTCAGCGGCGTTCACCAGGTCGTAGTACGTCCAGTACTGTTCCTCCTGCGCCAAGGCACGGCCAAGACCAAGGAGGCCGAATGCCGCTGCGGTTCGTGCGCGCATGTCGTGGCTTTCGCTCGAAGGAAGAGGGTATTTTCGACCACCTCATTCCGTTAACACGTCATTATGAAAGTCGCTGTCTGTGGGGCTACCGGGCTGGTAGGTGGCGTGATGCTGAAGGTGCTCGAGGAACGCGAGTTCCCGGTGGGTGAGCTGCTGCCCGTGGCCAGCGACAGGAGCGCCGGCAAGGCCGTCCGCTTCCGCAGCAAGGACGTTCCGGTCCTTACCATGGGGCAGGCCGTCGCCGAGCGCCCGGCGCTCGCGCTGTTTTCCGCCGGTGGTGCCACTTCGTTGGAATGGGCACCCCGCTTCGCGGAAGTGGGCTGTACGGTGATCGACAACTCTTCGGCCTGGCGAATGCACCCCGATAAGAAACTGGTGGTGCCGGAGATCAATGGCCATGCGCTCACCACAGCGGACAGGATCATCGCCAACCCGAACTGCAGCACGATCCAGATGGTCATGGCGCTCGCGCCGTTGCATGCGGTCTACGGCGTGCAACGGGTGGTCGTGAGCACCTATCAAAGCGTGACCGGCACGGGCCAGAAGGCCGTTGGGCAGATGGAGAACGAACGCAAGGGCGTGGAAGGAGAGATGGCCTATCCCTTCCGGATCGACCGGAACGTCATTCCGCGATGCGACGTGTTCACCGAGAACGGCTACACGAAGGAGGAGATGAAACTGGAGAACGAGACGAAGAAGATCCTGGACCCCGCCATCCGTGTGACGGCGACGGCCGTGCGCGTGCCCGTGACCGGCGGCCACAGCGAAGCGGTGAACGTGGAGTTCGCGCGGGAATTCGACTTGGACGAGGTGC
>CAZFAW010000236.1:2649-4856 GCA_964517015.1 uncultured Chryseobacterium sp. | reverse complement strand
TGCAATCCTCAAGCACAAGCCTGATTTATTGATACTTCAAGAATGTTCCAAAGCTGACATAGAAAATTCATCAGCATTATTCAAACACTGGGTTGGCAACAATCCACACAAAGGTTTGGGAGTACTCGGTTTTACTAACCATAACTTCCGTATAGCCGATAATTATAACGAAAGCATTCACTGGGCTATCCCTATTGAATCTGACACTGCAGACGTACTAGCCATGTGGGCACATAAAGATGCTGGGCAAACATATGTTGAGGGCTTATTGAATGCATTAAGTCATTACGACTCCCTGCTTCGTAAAGATAACGGCCTGTTTATTGGCGATATGAACAACAATGTTCGTTGGGATCATAAAACTAAAAAGGAATGGCAATGGGCTACATATATCGATGAGCTTAGAAAACTCGATAAACATAGTGTGTGGCATAAAACTAAGGGCGAAGAACACGGCCTAGAATCTGTATCGACACTATTCTGGTACCGTCAGCCTGAACGTGGATACCATATTGATTATGTGTTTGGGTCGGAGAATTTAATATCCAATGCTTCGCTTCAAATCGGAGCACACGAAGACTGGCTGATGCACAGTGATCACGTGCCACTTGTGCTTGATATAGCTAATTGAGTTAATATATCTATATGATAGAACTTAGCAAATTAGTACAAATTCCATTACGAGACGTATGGAAGCATGAGGCATTAGACTTTACACAGTGGCTTGCACTTCCCGAAAACATCGAGCATTTAAGTGATGCAATAGGTGTAGATATTATTAATACTCAAACAGAAGTTGGCGTTGGTCAGTTCCATGTTGATATTCTGGCTGAAGATGAAAGTGGCCGCAAAATAGTAATCGAGAATCAGCTCGAACCAACAAACCATGATCATTTAGGAAAAATTATCACATATGCCTCTGGCTTGCAGGCCGAAGTAATTGTTTGGATTGTTGAACGTGCTCGTGAAGAACATGAGCAAGCAATTAACTGGCTAAACGAAAACACAACCGAGAATGCGAATTTCTTTTTGCTTCAAATTGAAGCGTGGAAGATTGGTGACTCAAAACCAGCTCCAAGATTTAACATTGTTGCAAAGCCAAATGACTGGGCAAAAACAGTCAAGCAAAGTGCATCTGGCAACAGTATTAGTGATCTCAAGCTTCGTCAGCAAGCATTCTTTGAGCAAATGATAGAGTATGGCAAAGAATCTGCAAAACATGTTAAGAGCTGGCATGCTCCTCGTCCCCAACATTGGCAGAACATTAGAGTAGGATCATCACAAGCTCACCTCAGTGCTACTTTGAATTCAAAAGAACAACAAGTAGCAATGGAACTTTATATTCCCGATAACAAAGACCTATTTCACAAGTTATTCTCTAAAAAAGAGGATATTGAAACCAAACTCGGGTTTACGTTGGACTGGCAAGAATTACCAGAACGCAAAGCAAGTCGTATTATCGTTACGCATGATGGTGATTTTCTAGACGAAAGCGATTCTAAAGACCTAATCAAATGGTTGGTCGAAACAGCCGATAGTTTTACGCGTGTTTTCCCTAAATATCTTTAGATAATAGACTAGACTTCCTCGAGACCCAGCGGTACTGTTGTGATTGCCATGCTGGACAGTAATCAATCGACACTAAAATATTGCCTGTATGCTCGTAAAAGCTCTGAGAGCGACGAGCGTCAGGCAATGTCGATTGACTCACAACTTAACGAAATGAGAGCACTAGCCGAAAATGAAGGCTTGCAGATAGTCTGCGAACTTCAGGAGAGTCACTCTGCTAAAGATTCTGGCAAAAGACCCGTATACAACAAATTACTTAAGGGCTTAGCAAGCGAAGAATATAATGCCGTCCTCACATGGGCACCCGATCGACTAAGTAGGAATGCTGGCGACCTTGGATCGGTTGTTGACCTCATGGATCAAGGCAAGCTACTGCATATCCGTACTTACTCGCAGACGTTCACAAATAACCCGAACGAGAAGTTCTTACTCATGATT
Organism: uncultured Chryseobacterium sp.; assembly: GCA_964517015.1. Taxonomy (GTDB): domain Bacteria; phylum Bacteroidota; class Bacteroidia; order Flavobacteriales_F; family PHOS-HE28; genus PHOS-HE28. Next base: position 2,849 of record CAZFAW010000236.1, on the reverse strand, counting down.
CTGTGCTCCCAGGCTAAGCTTGAGAACGATAACAAAAGTATTAATGTCAAACGAGGTATTAGAAATAAATGCGAGATGGGCTGGAGACCAGGCGTTGCACCACTTGGATACATGAATCGAGCATTCGCAGGTGTTAACGACATAATCCTCGATCCTGATAGATCGGAACTAATTATCGAAGCTTTTCAAAAAGCTGGGTA
>CAZFAW010000236.1:0-2549 GCA_964517015.1 uncultured Chryseobacterium sp. | reverse complement strand
AAGGGTGTGTGGGGATCAAAGACATTCGCCTTCCGAGGACTATTGAAGTGTGGACGGTGTACTGCAGATATCACAGCACAAGACAAATTCAAGACGCTAAAAAATGGTGACGTAAAAAGATTCGTCTACTACAACTGCACAAGGCGTAAAGACCCAAGCTGTGCCGAGAAATATGTGAATGAAGAAAGACTTTGTGAATTGATGCAGGGTTTTATTGAGAAACATCACGAGGACATAAAAATAACGGAAAAACTTAGAGCAAGGGTCGACAAACACTTCTATACAACTAAAACGATACTTACTCACTACAAAATCGATCAAAAACTAAATAATCCATTCATTGAGTATGCTCGATACGTACTTGCTGACGGCACGGATAGTGAGAGAACATTCTTAGCATCAAATATGGGTCCTATGCTTCAAATAAAGGATGGCGAACTTGAGTTCTATGGTTAGACTCTTGGATTACTTCTTTAAATCTATATATTATTTAAACAAATGCTTCAGCCTATCTTTTATGCTGTCTTCGCTATGACCACCGCTGCATGATGCTGGGTCTTTTGTAATATTGTACTTTTCTGCAGTCTTAGCAACAGTATCAAACTGTTTACTTAGCTCGTCTTTTGATGACGAACCGTAACTTACTAGCAACCTGTCTTTATCCCCAATTACTTTGTTAGTTATATTGCTGACTTCTTCACCGTTTAATATATAGGTCACTTTTTTTGTGTCGGTGTTAACTAACAGTACGTCAGAAGTATCTAAATACTTGTCACTGACATTCCAATTTATGTTCTGGAAAAAATTGCCCCATGTGACGGCACTATCTTCGACGTGCACTGCATCTTTTATATTTTCATGCAAATGTGCGCGTTCGCCAGGCTTCTCTTCAGTACTTATGCTACATTCAGAAATTTCTTCATAAAGCAGCGGGTTACTAAACTGTTCTTGCTTACCATCAACATAGACTGCAAAGTTAGCATGATAATGTACATCTTTTGGCGGTTGATACGACACAAATCTTATGCCCAATATTAACAACATACCAATCAATACGCCCGTAATGCCTATTACGGCTTTATTCGGTCTTCTAAGCTCTGGGGTTTTCATATACTCTCCGAGTGTTTATTACTATTTAATGTTTCTAGGATTTATACACTTCTAGTATCCGCGTACTAGTTTGTATAGCCCCAGTCTTTTTGCCATTGTTTCATCTGGGCGATTTCACTGCTCTGAGCAGCTACGATAGCTTTAGTTAATGTTTTTACTTCATCATGCTTAGCGTTTGTCTGACCAGGATAGGCCATATTTATTGCCGATTGGTGATGTTCTATCATCGAAGACAGAAATGCCTTATCAAATGCATCACCGTTTAGTGCTTTAAGCTCCTCTGTCATTTGCCCCATATCGGCCATCATACCCATTGCAGAGTGATCCATCATCATTTCTCCACTACTTGACGGGTAACTCCAAGCTGTTTGCCAGCTTTCCATATCAGTAATTTCTTTGGTTTGAGCTGAAATTATATCATCAGCCATGTCTTTTAGTTCTTGGTGCTTTGCGTTAGTCTTTGCTAACTTTGCCATATCAACCGCACCCTTGTGGTGCTCAATCATATTGGCGATAAACATACGGTCATAGTCGTCACCAGTAAGTTCGCTGTACATTTTGTAATCAGCCGAGTTCTTGTCTACTAGACTGCTTGAACTTACTTGCTGTGACGAGTTTTTACCCATCATATTGTTTTTACCCATCATCCCATCGTCATTGTTACTAATTGCGTAGACACTGACTCCTGCAATAGCCACGATTGCGACAGTTGCCACTATAACGATGTTGTTCTTATTGGTTTTCTTCTTCATATATTCTCCACGTTAAATTAAAGGTATTGCTTGAACTAACAAACAAATCCTAGACTCTAAATACACCGTACAGAATATATATCGGTATTTTTGGTGGTGGCTTAACAGAATCAGCATAGATCCTCTGATTTACATGAATCTCGCTGAACTTAAAAACTTCACCCTGAGCGTAAAACGGTATTGTTGGCTCATCGTTCTCTTCATCAAGTTCTAAATTCAGAATCTCATCTTTATTAATAACAGCCGTACGGCAAAGGGTTGCACAAGATGTTGAATTGCTAGTCTCATGGTTCATGCCACCCATTTCATGAGAGTTCATTGGCATCGCTGAAACATGTAGAGCTGAGCCAAACGTGTTGAGCAACAGAACCATGAAGACTGTAATGATACTGGTAAATAGCTTCTTCATACTTATATTTTACCCTAAGTCCAACTTCCGCAAGAACTGAGCATTAACCGCTACGACAACAGTAGAGAGTGACATGAGCACTGCACCTATAGCTGGAGATAGTACAAAACCTAGTCCAGCCGTAACGCCTGCAGCTAGAGGTATTGCAATAGCATTGTAGCCTGTTGCCCAAGCTAAATTCTGAACCATTTTTCTGTAAGTAGCTTTTGAAAGAATGACAATTTTTGCAACACCACGTGGATCACTGCTAGCCAGTACAATTCCAGCAGATTCAATGG
>CAZFAW010000235.1:0-4857 GCA_964517015.1 uncultured Chryseobacterium sp. | reverse complement strand
CTTACCGTGGCACGGGAGGCCCGTCAAGTCCTCGGTGGCATGGGAATCACCAACGAATACCCCATCATGCGGCATATGATGAACCTGGAGAGCGTGGTGACCTACGAGGGCACGCACGACATCCATCTGCTGATCACGGGCGCCGAGGTAACGGGCATCCCGGCGTTCAAGTAAGGTCCGCCCACCGCGGACTGTTCACTTCTTGGTATGCACGGTGCGGACCCCGGCACGCCGCCGTCGTTCCTTCACGCCATGGTACGCCCGCTGTTCCTCGCCTTCTTCGCATGCTGCGTGATCGGTTCGCACGGACAGGCCACGCTATCCACGTACTATGTGATCCCGCCCACGAGCGGGTGCAACGGGGTATGGGCGTTCGGCCCCTACTCCTCCTTGTGGGCCACGTGCACCGGCCCGTACGCCTGGCTCTTCGATCCCTTCAGCTGCGTCGACTATCCCGGAGGAGTTCCCACGAACCTGAACGTGGTGAACGACACGATCGTGATGGACCTCTGCTCGCTCCCTTGCGAATTCCTGTTTTACGCGGATACCGGGCTCTGTGCCCAGCTGATCTGCGGAACCGTGCCGTTGGGCCAGGCCGAGGCGGATCCAGGTGGCGCCGTGATCCTGCATGGCGACCTCCTCTCGTCGGCGGATCCCGTCCTGTCCGTGTCGCTCCAGGCCCTCGAACCGGCCCCCATGATGCTGCTCGATGCAGGCGGGCGGGTATGCGTGCGGCGAACGGTGGTACCGGGAGGGAACAGGATCCCGTTGGGGCCGCTTGCGCCCGGACCCTACCTGGTCATTTTCCAAGGGGACGGGAATTGGATCGTGCATCGGTTGCTGGTGCAATGACCCGGTAGGGCGTTCGCTCCCGGCTCCTTCTACCTTTCGCGCCCGATGCCCGCCCGATCCCGCATCCTTGCACGTACGAGCAAACTGCCGCGCGTGGGCACCACCATCTTCACTGTGATGAGCAAGATGGCGCAGGAGCATGGCGCCATCAACTTGAGCCAGGGCTTCCCGGACTTCCCCATCGACGAGGAACTGAGCGACCTGGTGAACGCCGCCATGAAGGCAGGACACAACCAATATGCCCCCATGCCCGGGCTCCCGGCCTTGCGGGCAGCCATTGCCGCGAAGGTGGAACGGGCGCATGGCTTCGCCTATGACCCCGAGACCGAGGTGACCGTGACGGCCGGCGGGACGCAGGCCATTTTCACCGCGTTGGCCGCCGTGGTGCAACCGGGCGATGAGGTGATCATCGTCGATCCGGCCTACGACTGCTATGCGCCGACGGTGGAGCTCTTCGGTGGCACACCCGTGCATGTGCGGCTCGGGGGCGACATGCGCTTCGATGCGGCCTCCGTGGGTCGTGCGATCACTGCGCGAACGCGCATGCTCATGATCAATACACCGCACAACCCCGCAGGAACGATCCTGCGGGATGCGGACATGCGCGCGATCGCCGACCTGTTGCGGGGAACGGACATCCTCTTGCTGAGCGACGAGGTGTACGAACACCTGGTGTTCGATGGCGAAACGCACGCTTCTGTGATCCGGTATCGGGAGCTGCGCGAACGGGCGTTCGTCGTCTTCAGTTTCGGCAAGGTGTTCCACACCACGGGATGGAAGATCGGGTACGTGCTCGCTCCGCACGAGTGGACGAAGGAATTCCGCAAGGCGCATCAGTTCAACGTGTTCAGCGTGAACACACCGGTGCAGCACGCGCTCTCGGAGTACCTCAAGGACCCGCTGCGGTACGAACAGGTACCCGGCTTCTATGAAGAGAAGCGTGATCGGTTCGTGATCGGATTGCGCGCCTCGCGCTTCGAGCCCCTCGCCTGCGAGGGCAGCTATTTCCAACTGGCGGATTACAGCCGTATCAGCGACGAGCCCGACACCCTGTTCGCAGAACGGTTGACCCGAGAGCACGGTGTGGCCGCCATCCCGATCAGCGTGTTCTACAAGGACCCCCCACCGGGCCAGCGCATCCTCCGGTTCTGTTTCGCCAAACAGGGGGAAACGCTGGACAATGCCATCGAAAAGCTATGCGCGATCTGAGGGCGACGCTGGTACAAAGCATGCTGCATTGGGAGGATGCGGAGGCGAACCGACGCATGTTCGCCACGAAGCTCGCGGGCCTCGAAGGCAGGACCGACCTGATCGTACTGCCCGAGATGTTCACCACGGGGTTCACCATGCGCAGCGCCGACCTGGCCGAAGCCATGAACGGCCCCTCGGTGCACTGGATGAAGGAACAGGCCGCGAAGCTCGGAGCCGCCATGTACGGGAGCGTGATCATCGCCGAGGACGGGAAGCGGTACAACCGCGGCCTGTTCGTGACACCCTCAGGGACCGTGGAACACTACGACAAACGGCACCTGTTCCGCATGGCCGAGGAGAAGGACCACTATGCGCGCGGCGCGCGGCGGGTGGTGGTGCAACTGCACGGCTGGCGCCTCCTGCTCCAGATATGCTACGACCTGCGCTTCCCCGTGTTCAGTCGCACTCGGGGAGATTATGACGCGGCCATCTATTGCGCCTGCTGGCCGGAGCCCCGTCGCTTCCCCTGGTCACAACTCCTGATCGCACGTGCCATCGAGAACCAATGCTATGTGCTCGGGGTGAACCGCGTGGGCATGGACGGGAAGGGCCTCCATTATATCGGCGATTCCGTGGTGCTCGACCCGCGTGGTGCGAGCGTGGCGGGTGCTGCACCCGGGGAAGAGGCCCTTGTGAGCGCGGAGCTCTCCTACGGTGCGCTGGCCGATTTCCGGGCGAAATTCCCCGTAGGGGCCGATGCCGATGGGTTCGAGCTGATGCCCTAGCGCAGCACGGTCACGTGCCCCAGTTGCTCGTGCTCCTCGCCCACCTGTCCGTTCTCATCGATCTGGAAGCGGTAGCGCATGCGCCAGACGTACACATCGTTCGGTACGGGCGTGCCGTTCGCGGTGCCGTCCCAGCCCGAGGCAGGATCGTCGGTGGAAAAGAGGATGCCGCCCCAGCGATCGAACACATTGAGCTCCAGTCGCGCGATGCTCTTGCCAAGTGGCATCCAGACATCGTTCACGCCGTCGCCGTTCGGGCTGAAGGTGTTGGGCACGTAGATGCTCGCCGGGCAGAACTCGATCACACGCGCACTGTCGCGCAATGCACAATCGTTCGGGTTGGTCATTTCCACGAAGTACCAGCCGTACGCCCCGGCAAGGATCACCTGGGTGTGTTCACCGGTGCTCCAATCGAACGAACTGCCGTTGTTGCCCGCATCGATCACCACGTAGCCCGGCTCGTCGTCGAGACAGGTGTAGAATTCGTGCACGGCCATCGGATCCGGTGTCGGATTGAACGTGGCGTGCAGTTCGTCGGTGTATGCGCAATAGCCGTTGTCCACGGTGCAGCTGTAGTTGCCGGTGCTCGTGGCATCGATCGACGCAGCGGTGGATCCCGTGCTCCAGGTGTGCGACAGGCCGGGATACCCCGCGTCCAAATGGAGCACTTCCCCTTCGCACAGGACGGTGTCGGGGCCGAGCGAGAAGACCGGGTAGGTCGCGAACGCGACGATGGACGAATAGGAGGCCGTGCAGCCCGCAGGGTTCGTGATCGTCACGGTGAGCGTATCCGCTGTGGCCACCGTAACGGTCTGTGAGGTGGCGCCGGTGTTCCAGAGGTAGGTGGATCCGAAATTCCCGGCATCCAGCACCACGGGTTCGTCCACGCAACTGGTCACGTCGTTCAGGTAGTCCGCAGGAAGGGAGTGGAAAACCACCTCGATCTCGTCGCTGGAGGAACAGGCGCCGTTCGAAACGTCCACGGCATATAGCCCCGTGGTGCCGACCGTGACCGTCTGGGTGGACGCACTGGTGTTCCACAAGTAGGTGGATCCGGGGTTCCCGGCATCCAGCACAAGGGTTTCCCCCAGGCATAGCACGGTGTCCGGCCCCAGGTCCACGAGGGGCATCGGAAGCAAGTTCACCACCGCATCGAACGTGGCCGTGCAGTTCTGGGGCGTGGTGACCTGCACGGAATAGGTGTTGCTGCTGCTCACATCGATGGTCTGCGATGTGGCCGTCGTGCTCCACAGGTAGGAGGCTCCTGGGTTGCCGGCGTCGAGCGTGATGGTGCTTCCCACACAGGCGGTCGCATCGTTCAACACATCTACCGGCATGTTGTTGAATGTGAGGTACACCGCATCGCTGGCGCTGCACCCCAGCGGGGTCGTTACGATCACATTGTAGGGACCGTTCGCCGTGGCGGTGATGGTCTGCGTGCTTGCGGACGTGTTCCACAGGTAGGTGCATCCGGGATTGCCCGCATCGAGCACGTAGCTGGTCACTCCGCACAACGCGGTATCGGGCCCGAGGTCCACGGTGGGTGTGGGATCGAAGGTCACATTGAAGGTCTTCACGGCCTGGCACAACTGCACATCGGTGATCTCCACGGTGTAGCTGCCGCTCGTGTTCACCGTGATGGACTGCGTGGTGGCCAAGGTGCTCCAGGAGTAGGTGGATCCCGGGTAGCCCGCGTTCAATACGAGGTTCTGGCCTTGGCATGCGGAAAGGCTCACCGGGGTGAGCATGTCGTCGAACGCAACGGCGATGGTGGTGCTGTCGCTGACCGAGCATCCGAAGGCATCCGTCACCGTCACATGGTAGGTGGCGGTCGTATCCGCAGTGATGGTCGGCGCTGCGATGGTCGAACTGTTCAGGTTGGCCGAGGGGCTCCAAACGATCGATGCGGGGGCGGGCGCACTGTGCGTAACGGAGAGGGTATAGCCGAGCGCGGAGCATATCGTGTCGCTTGGCGTGACGGAGATCGAGTACGGGCCGTGGACGTTCACCGTCACTGCATCGGTCAATT
>CAZFAW010000234.1:0-4895 GCA_964517015.1 uncultured Chryseobacterium sp. | reverse complement strand
TCACCACACCGGCGGCTGCCACCACGGTCGCACTGCGGTGCTTCCTTCAGGGGCCCCTGAACAGCGGCACCTTGCTCATGAACGATGACCTGCGTAGCGCGGGGCTTGTTCCAGCGACAGAGCCTTTCACAGCCCTCGGGTTCACGGGTATCGCTAACGCTGGTGTGGCCATTGGGCCGGGCGTGCTCGCCACTACCGGGAACAATGCGATCGTCGATTGGGTGCTGGTGGAAGCCCGCCACGCCACATCGAGTGCAGTACTGGCCCGCTGGGCCGCGCTGTTGCAGCGCGATGGCGATGTGGTGCTGCCCTCCGGAGGGGCGCTTTCGCTCGTGTTCCCCGGCACGCAAGCGCGGTTGGCCGTCCGCCATCGGAACCACCTGGGATGCATGGGCAACACCGTGTTCACCACCAATGGCGGCTCGATCACCCTCGACCTTACCCTGACAAGCACCTCCGTTTACGGAACGGAGCCCACGGCCACCGTATCGTCCAAACGAGCGCTGTGGGCCGGCGACTGCACCGGTAACGGCGAGATCCGCTACACCGGTACCAACAATGACCGTGATGCGGTGCTTGCCATCATCGGCGGGGTGGTCCCCACCAATACTTCGGCCGGCTATCGCCAGGAAGACATCAACATGAACGGTGTTGCGAGCTACACCGGTGCTGCGAGCGATCGCGATGCGATCCTGCAGAGCATTGGCGGCGTGGTTCCCACGAACACACGCACACAGCAATTGCCCTGAGTTCGGATAGCCTCGGTTCGTACGACCGATCGTTCCACCGGAATATCACAGGGACTGCGCGAGCGCATCCATGCTGTCGCACCAGCCCCCGATATGGCTGTCGCGTGACGCCACGGTGGCCAGGCCGCGCTGGCGGAACTCCATGCGCGTGCGGTTGCCCTCGGCGAAGAGGTCGATCGTCACCAACGTGCGGTGGTTCGCCGGGTTCACTTCCACCACCTGCTTTTCCCATTGGTGCGTGAAGGCCAGGTGCTCCACCGCTCGCACGCTTGTGTAAGAGCCGAAGGCAGGGTAGTCGGTGCCATCCGGTGCACGCATCACGACCCTCCATGCCCCGCCTTCGCGCACATCGGCTTCGGCGCGGGTGGTGGTGAATGCGGCGCACCCGAACCAGTTCACCAGCAGGTCCGGTCTGGTCCATGCACTCCACACCAGATCGCGCGGGGCCTCAAAGACCCGGGTGATGCGGATCTCGTCCGGTGCAGGCGTGGTGACGGAGTTGCGAAGGTCCTGGGTGGTGATCGTCTCCATACCCGCGAAGGTAGGAGCCGCTACTTGCTCCTCGCCACGATGCTCTGGAACCCGCCGAACGCCATGCGCTTGTGATCGAAGATGGGCGTCTTCATCTGCTCGCGGTACATCTTGTCCATGCGGGGATCGGCCATCACCTTCTTGTTCACCTGGTCGCGGTGCTTGCGGTTCTTGTACACGATGTAGGAGAACAGCACCGTTTCATCGGGCTTGCATTTGGCGGCCTTGGGGAACGGGTAGAACATGCCCTCGTGGTCCAGGTCATCGCCCACGCATTCCATGTACCGCAAGGCGCCGTGGTCCATCCAGACCTTGCTCGCTGCCGTTGCCAGTTTCTTGTAGCGTGCCAGGTTCTTCTTGGGAATGGCGATCATGAATCCGTCGATGTAGCTTGCCATGTGAAAGGGTTGTTTCAGTGTTTCTCGGCTTGTGTCTTCAATCCGGCAAGACCGCTGTCGAAGTCTTTGCCGATCATCTTGTCCATGGGAATGAACAGGCCCATGAGCTTCCCCATGAAGAGGTTCGGCCCATCCATGGTCCAACGAACGGTGGTGGTCGGGCCCTGCGGCGTGAACTGGAAGTGGGTGATGCACGCGTTCTTGAATGGCCGCACGAAACGCAGATCGATCTTCACTCCATTGTTGTCGGCTGCCAGGATCTCCATGGTGCCTTCACCAGCCTTGTTGTTCCCGCTCCAGGCGTATTTGGCACCTACGCCGTGTGCTGCGCCGAGGTAGTTACGTTTCATGTTCGGGTCCAGTTTCTCCCACGGGCTCCAAGGTTGCCACTTGTGGAAGTCGGCGAGGTGGGGCAGGATGCGCTCCGGTGGTGCGTTGATCACGGTGCTGCGTTCGTAGTGGACGGTGCCCGGTTTCGTGGACGCCACGATGAGGATGCCAACGATGATGATGGCGAGTGCGAGGAGGATGTAGAGCAACATGGTGTCAGGTTTCAGTTGTTGGCTTGTAGACGTTTGTGATGGAGCAGGTAGGCCCACACGAGCACCGCGATGAAAAGGAACATGGGCAACCAGCTCGCCACCGGATCACCAACGGCGGCAAAGGACACAACGGCTGCCACCAAGTCCACGAAGAAGCCGAAGTAGGCCCACTCCTTCACCCGCGCTGGCACCATGGGCAGGAGTATGGCGATGGCGCCGACCACCTTGGCCCAGGAGACCAGTTGAATGAAGTAGAGCGGATAGCCCAAATGGTCGTGGAGCATGGCCACGGCTTCGGGCATCAGCGTGATGCCGCCGAAGGAGGAGAAGAGCATGAACCCGCTGAACAGCGCGGTGACGATCCAGTAAGTGATGTTGAGCTTTTTCATGTGATCTGTCATCCCGGGGCTTGTCCTGAGCGGAGTCGAAGGATGACCCGGAATCGCGTTGGGTTAGCGTTCCTGGTAAAGTAGAGCCTGTAATTTATCCATGTTCTCCTCGTTCGCCTTGGCGATGAATTCCCGGATGGGCGCGAGTTCTTCCGCTGTATCGAACCGCATGATCCAATCGATGCGTGTCCCTTCTAGCACCTCGGTGAACGTCACCATGGCCTTGTAGAAGTGCATCTCCTTCAGGTGGTCGAACTCCAGGTAGTTCGGCGGTTCGATGCGCTTGAAGACGCAGGTGTTGTGGAAGTCGCCCGGTGGTCCGTGCATGGTGAACTCCCAAATGCCATCCGGCCTCAGTTCGAACTTGTGGAAAGTGTTGGTGAAGCCGTTCGGGCCCCACCAGCGCATGAGTTGCTGCGGATCGGTCCAGGCGGAGAAGACCCGTGCAACCTGCGCAGCGATGACGCGCGTGGTGTGCACTTCGCGATCCGCGTTCACATTTTCTGATCCGCTCATTTTCTGATCTTCTGATCTTTCTTCGGCCATCGCACCTCGATCTCGGCCATCTTCATTTTCACGATGTCCTTCACCAACGCGGCGGGCAAGGGCTTCTCCGGCGTGAATTGGATCGTGCCCTTGCTCACGGTGAAGTCACTAAGCCGGTCCTTGAAACCGACGGGCACCGAGCCGTAGAGCGCGACGTGGTTCTTCGCTGCGCCGAGGTAGAGCATCGGATGGCCGTTGTACTTGAATCCGGGAAGACCATAGCCGAAGTGCTCTTCTGCTGCCGGTGCTGCGGCGAGGATCTGCTTGCGCAAGGTCTGCAATGCCTTTTGCTGAGCGGCCGGTAGTTGCGCCAGGTAGTCGTCGGTGTTGGTGGCTTTCTTCGGTAGGTCGCGCATGGCTTTGGTTGTACGTTGCTGGAGTTGGTCGTCAGTCCTGGCCGATGTTCTCTGCCAGACCGATCAGCAGCCCCTCGCAGCCGCGGATGTAGCAGAGACGGTAGGTGTTCTCGTACTGCATGATCTCACCAACGAGCTCGGCGCCGTGTTCCTTCAGCTTCGCCACCATGCCATCGAGGTTCTCCACGTTGAACATGATGCGCAGATAGCCATAAGCGTTCACGGGAGCCATACGATGGTCGGCGATCACGGCCGGCTTGTGGTATTGGCAGATCTCCAATCGGCTGTGGCCATCCGGCGTCACCATCATCGCGATCTCCACCGATTGATCGCCAAGACCGGTCACACGGCCGGCCCATTCGCCTTCGACCATCCCGCGGCCTTCCAGTTTCAACCCGAGCACGGAGAAGAAGCTGATGGCGGCGTCGAGCGACTCGACGACGATGCCCATGTTGTGCATGTAGCGGAGCTTGGGACTTGCCATGGTGCAGATCAGTTGTGTTGGGTAGCAATGAACAGGAGAAGGCGGTCCAAGCACTCGTTCCAGCCGACGCTGTGCTCCTCGCAATGCGGCACGGTGGCGAACGTGGTCTGATTGAGTGTCAGCTCGGTGGATGCGCCGCGTTCTTCCAGGGTGATGGCCACGACGGTATCACACCAGATGTCGCCGTCGTTGTCTTCACGCAGCCAGGTGAAGACCAGTCGCGCGGGTGCATCGATGTGCGTGTACTCGCCGCGCACCCAGTGGTCGCTGCCATCCGGTGCGCGCATGCAGAAGCGGTACTTGCCGCCGACGCGGAAGTCCTGCTCACAATGGGGCAGGGTGAAGTCCGTGGGACCCCACCAGCGCACCAGGTGCTTCGGGTGCGTCCAGGCTTGGAAGACCAGCTCGCGTGGAGCGTTCAACGTGCGCGTGAGCACCAGTGTGCGTTGGTCGATGTCGGGTGCGATCTCCATCGTCATTTCTTTTTGGCAGCGCGCTTCGCATCGCGTTTCCTGGTGCGCTCCGCGATCATGGGACGCTGGATATCGCGCAGCACATCCTTGCCAACCCAGCGCTCGGTCTTGTCAGTGCTGGCGGCCAGGCGCTCAGCGACGTCCAGAGCGGCTTCACGACAGGCCACGCTGCGCGATCCCATGCTGCGCAGAGCCCAGCTCACAGCCTTCTTCACGAAGTTGCGCTCGTCGTTCGCCGCCTTCTCGCAGAGCGGGAGCAGGTCGAGGTAGGGCCCATCAGGACCGTTCTTGTCATGCAAGGCCAGTCCCGCAAGCAACGCGAACGCTGCCCGTTTCTCGAACTCCGGCTTCCGCTTGGCCCACTGCTTCACCTTGGCGATGGCGTGCGGGGTTTTGTCGAAGAGCAGGAAGCACGCCGTGTCGCAAT
>CAZFAW010000233.1:0-4916 GCA_964517015.1 uncultured Chryseobacterium sp. | reverse complement strand
GGGTTCATCGCGGGTGCACTGGTCCCTTCGTGCAGGTGCGGGGCGATGATCAGGGCCACGATGCTGGTCAACTTGATCAGGATGTTCATCGAGGGGCCGCTGGTATCCTTGAACGGATCGCCGACGGTATCGCCGGTCACGGCCGCCTTATGGGGGTCGCTGCCCTTCTTGTAGGTCTGGCCGTCGATGTTCACGCCCTTCTCGAAGCTCTTCTTGGCATTGTCCCATGCACCACCGGCGTTGTTCTGGAAGATGCCCATGAGCACACCGCTCACGGTGATGCCCGCGAGGAGACCGCCGAGCGCTTCGGCGCCGAAGGCGAAGCCCACGATCACGGGGCTCAGCAACGCGAGCGCGCCGGGCAGGATCATTTCACGGATCGAAGCCTGCGTGCTGATGGCCACGCACTTTTCGTACTCCGGTTTCGCCTTGCCCTCCATGATCCCGGGGATCTCGCGGAACTGGCGACGCACTTCCTTCACCATGTCCATGGCGGCCTTGCCTACCGCGCTGATGGCCATGCTGCTGAACAGGAAGGGGATCATGCCCCCGACGAACAGCATGGCGAGCACCTTGGCCTTGTAGATGTCGATCGCGGTGATGCCGGCCAGGCCCACGTAGGCCGCGAAGAGGGCGAGCGCCGTGAGCGCCGCACTGGCGATCGCGAAGCCTTTGCCGGTGGCGGCCGTGGTGTTGCCGGTGGCGTCGAGGATGTCGGTGCGCTCCCGCACTTCCTTGGGCAGGCCGCTCATTTCGGCGATACCGCCCGCATTATCGCTGATGGGACCGAAGGCGTCGATGGCCAGTTGCATGGCCGTGGTGGCCATCATGCCGGCGGCTGCGATGGCCACGCCGTAGAGGCCGGCCAGCTCGTAAGCTCCGAAGATGCCACCGGCCAGGACGAGGATCGGCAGGAAGGTGCTTTCCATGCCCACGGCCAGACCGCCGATCACGTTGGTGGCATGGCCCGTTCCGCTCTTCTGTACGATGCTGTCCACCGGTTTGCGGCCCATGGCCGTGTAGTATTCGGTGATGTAGCTCATGAGGAAACCCACCACCAGGCCGAGCACGATCGCATAGAACACGTTCATGCTGGTGACCATGTGGCGCACATCGCCCCGCACGAACTCCATGGTGTCGGGCAGCATCCAGTCGATGATGAAATAGCTCGCGACCGCGGTAAGGAGGATGCTTCCGATGTTCCCCTTGTTCAGCGCGGCCATCACGCTGTCGCTGTCCTTGTTGATGCGAACGAAGAAGGTGCCGATGATGCTGAAGAGGATGCCGAGGCCGGCGATCACCATGGGCAGCAGGATCGGGGCCATGCCCCCCACGCTGTCCGCGCTCACCACTTCGCGGCCCAGCACCATGGTGCTGAGCATGGTGGCCACGTAGCTGCCGAAGAGGTCGGCGCCCATGCCGGCCACATCGCCCACGTTGTCGCCCACGTTGTCGGCCACGGTGGCCGGGTTGCGCGGATCATCCTCGGGGATACCGGCTTCCACCTTGCCCACCAGGTCGGCGCCCACATCGGCCGCCTTGGTGTAGATGCCGCCGCCCACGCGTGCGAAGAGCGCAATGGATTCGGCACCGAGCGAAAAGCCGGCCAGCACTTCCAGCGCCTTCATCATCTCTTCTCCGTTGGGGTTGGCGCCATGCACGTACATGCGATAGAACACGATGAAGAGGCCGCTGAGGCCCAGCACCGCCAGGCCGCTCACGCCCAAGCCCATCACCGTGCCGCCGTTGAAGCTCACTTGAAGGCCACGGGCCAGACTGGTCCGCGCGGCCTGGGTGGTGCGCACGTTGGCCTTGGTGGCGATGTTCATTCCGATCCAACCCGCGAAGGCGCTGAAGAACGCGCCGATCAGGAAGGCCACGGCGATCACCCAATCGCTGTGTTCCACCAAGGTGCCGCTCCAGGCCAGCAGCACCGCCGCGATCACGGCGAACACGCCCAACACCTTCCATTCGGCCTTCAGGAATGCGCTCGCTCCCTTGGCGATGTAGCCTGCGAGCTCCTGCATGTTGGCATCGCCCGCATCCTGCTTGCTCACCCACATGGCCTTCGCGATCATCACCACCAGGCCGACCACCCCCAGCAGGGGTATGTAGTTCATCAGTTCGATTCCCATCGGTTCGTTCCGTTCGTTAAGCTCTTGTCGTTCAGAGGAAAGCCCCCTTTTCGGGGGGCGCCAAAAGTAGAAAAAGAGCCTTGCCCGGAACGGGTGGGAACACGAAGCCCCTGCAACGGACGGGTCCGGAGCAGGGGCGTGGTGCGGAATGCGGGCGTCAGAGCGCCTTCACGTGCTTGTCCAACGCTTCGTGCAGGGCCAGGCCGCGCAGGTTCTTGCCGATGATGATGCCGTTGGGATCCAGCAGGAAGCTCGCGGGAATGCTGTTCACCCCGTAGAGCCGTGCCCCTTCCGAAGACCAGTAGCCCAGGTCGCTTACGTGGTTCTTCCAGGTAAGGCCATCGGTGGCCACGGCCTTTCGCCAGGGTTCGCGCATCTTGTCCAGGCTCACGCTGTAGATGTCGAAGCCTTTTCCATCCTTGAATTTCGCCTTGCTGTACTTGATGTAGGCGGCCACCACATTGGGGTTCTCCCGCCGGCACGGACCGCACCAGCTGGCCCAAAAATCCACGAGCACGTACTTGCCACGCAGGTCGGAGAGCTTCAACACCTTGGTGCTGTCCAGGTTCCAGTAGGCCAGTTCCGGGGCCCGATCACCGATGCCGGTGCCCACCTTGGCGTTCTGGTCGCCGTCGCTGTGCGAAAAGCGTTCGGTGAACCCGTAGATGGCGAGCAAGCCGACGGCGCTGAGCAAGGCGATGCGGGTGGCGTTCATGACGGGGCGGAATTCCATGGTGCAAAAGTAGGGGAGTGGGCTGCGCCGCTCCCAGATCCTGTGCCGCAACCGTGGGCTCCTACCGTCCTTTTATACGCGCGCGCGCACGGCCACCCTCCCGGGCATTCGTGCCCTGCCGTTCCTCGCGCATGCGTGCGATGCGTGCCGGGTCGGTCTCGGTCCGGGCGTTCAGCGCATCGTAGAGCGCTTCGCCGCGAAGGTTCATGGCGATGATGATCCCATTGCCATCGATCAGCACGTTGGTGGGAATGGAAACGACCCCGTACCGCTGGGCGGCAGGGTTTTCACCACCCTCCATCCGGGCTACGTGCCATTTCCAGTCCAGGCTGTCCTTGGCAATGGCCGAGGCCCATGCGGCCAGGCCGCCGGGCCGATCCAGGCTCACGCTGAACACATCGAATCCGTTGCCCTGCTTGTAGAACAGGTCCTTGTACTTGCGCCAGGCGTTCACCACGTTGGGGTTCTCCCTGCGGCAGGGCCCGCACCAACTGGCCCAGAAGTCCACCAGAACCAGCTTGCCGCGCAACTGGGAGAGGCGCAGGGTATCGCCCTTGGGATCGCGCATGGCGATCTCGGGAGCAGGTTCGCCCACGCGCACACCGGAGAGGTTCTGGCCCCGGCATGGGATGGCGCACAACGCCAGCAGGATCGGAAGAAGGGGGCGCATGCCGGCAAAGATGAGGGAACTAGTCCACCACCTCGATCCGCGCGCCGATGGCGTTCAACCGGCCCTCGATGTCCTGGTACCCGCGCCGGATCTGCTCGATGTTGTCGATCGTGCTGGTGCCGTCGGCGCTCATCGCCGCGATCAGTAGCGACACCCCCGCGCGGATGTCGGGGCTGGTCATGCGGATGGCGCGCAAGGGCTTTTCGAAGTCCTTGCCGATCACCAGCGCGCGGTGCGGGTCGCAGAGCGTGATCTGTGCGCCCATCTCGATCAGCTTGTCCGTGAAGAACAGACGGCTCTCGAACATCTTCTGGTGGATCAGTACGTGGCCGCTGGCCTGCGTGGCGGTCACCAGCACGATGCTGAGCAGGTCGGGGGTGAAGCCGGGCCAGGGGTGGTCGCTGATCACCCTGTTGCTGCCGTCGAGGAAGGGTTCGATGGTGTAATGCGCGTGGGCGGGCACATGGATGTCGTCGCCACGACGCTCCACGGTGATGCCCAGCTTACGGAAGACATCGGGGATCACGCCAAGATGGTCGTAGCCGGTGTCCTTGATGGTGATCTCGCTGCGGGTCATCGCGGCGAGGCCGATGAAGGATCCGATCTCGATCATGTCGGGCAGCATGCGGTGCTCGGTCCCACCGAGTTCCTTCACCCCGTCGATGTGCAACAGATTGCTGCCGATGCCTTCGATCCGCGCACCCATGCGCACCAGCATGCTGCAGAGCTGTTGCAGGTACGGCTCGCAAGCGGCGTTGAAGATCGTGGTGCGGCCTTCGGCGAGCACCGCGGCCATGACGATGTTGGCGGTGCCGGTTACACTGGCCTCGTCCAGCAGCATGTAACAGCCCTTCAACTTTCCGGCCTCGGCCCTGTAGAAGCCGTCGGTCTCGTCGTACTTGATCGTGGCACCGAGACGCTCGAAGCCCGTGAAGTGCGTGTCCATCCGCCGCCGCCCGATCTTGTCTCCACCCGGCGAGGGGATATACCCGCGACCGAACCGCGCGAGGGCCGGGCCCGCCACCATCACACTGCCTCGCAAACCGCCGCCCATCCGCTTGTATTCGGGGTCCAGGAAGAACTCGAGGTCCACGGTTCTCGCCACGAACCGGTAGGACCCCGCGCCGAGCTTCTCCACCACGACGCCCATCGCCTTCAGCAGGTCGATCAGTTTGTTCACGTCCACGATGTCCGGGACGTTGTGGATGGTCATGGGCTCGCTGGTGAGCAGCACGGCACAGAGGATCTGCAAGGCCTCGTTCTTCGCGCCTTGCGGGATCAGCGTTCCGTTCAACCGGCGACCACCTTCGATCTTGAAGCTCTTCATGGGGAATGGGTCGCTCAAAGCAACCTGCTCCATCCCCAGCAACGGAGGCGT
>CAZFAW010000232.1:0-4918 GCA_964517015.1 uncultured Chryseobacterium sp. | reverse complement strand
CCCCCCCCAACACGAACGCCCCGCTTGCGCGGGGCGTTCGATCCGAAGAAGCGACGGCTGTAGCGTGGCCCTCAGGCCGCCTTCTGGCTCACCACCTCGCTCATGGGGCTCTGGCCCGCGGCGGTGTTCACCTGCACGCGGAAGGAATACTCCTTCCCGGTGGTCAGGTCCTCCACATCGTGCTTCAGGCGGCGGTTGGTGCTGATCACCGTCCACTGCGTGCTGCCCTCCTCCTGCATTTCCAGGCGGTAGAACTGCGAGCCACGCACCCCTTTGAAGCGCACCTTCAGCAGGCCCGGGGTGGTACTGCGCACCACCTGCAGATCGGCGGGCGCTTGCGGCAACGGCAGCGGGGCGATCGGCTTGGCCAGGCGGAAGCCGCTGCTTTCCAGCAGCACCGGGTCGCCGTTGCATACGCCGCGCACGTAGCCGGCCTGTGCGCTCAACTGTGCGCGGGCCGTGCGCACGAGCTCGTTGCGCTGCAGCTTGCTCAGGCGGCTGCCGAAGGTGGCCGCTTCGATGGCCGCCTCCAGCTGGTCGGCCAGCGCCGTCAGGTCCGCCAGCTTCACCAGCGGATCGGGGAAGGTGGCATTGCCCGTCATCTTGGCCACCACGTTGCGCAGCAACGCCAGCACGGCCTCGGGCTTCAACTTGAACACATACAGGGCGATATTCGACTTACGCATGTTCGTTCCGGCCTTGCTGGATCGCGGGTGGCCGGCCACCCGGGTTGTTCGGTGATCCGGGCCGCTGCAACGCCCGCCCGGCGTGCGTTCGCGCGCCGCGCCGCAGTTGCGCAATTCGCATGCGCGCCCATGGCACGGCTTGCGCGAATAGAAAATCGCGTGCGCAACGCACATGCATGCCGTCCCGGCTGGCGCGTCCGTTCATCCGGCACGTGCAGCATGCATGTCCGAGAGGTAGTGGATGCCTGTCCTGGGCGGAGTGAATGCCATGCCCTGAGGGAGTGGAGCAAGTACTGGGGGG
Source organism: uncultured Chryseobacterium sp. (assembly GCA_964517015.1). Taxonomy (GTDB): domain Bacteria; phylum Bacteroidota; class Bacteroidia; order Flavobacteriales_F; family PHOS-HE28; genus PHOS-HE28. Next base: position 3,931 of record CAZFAW010000232.1, on the reverse strand, counting down.
AAGTGGATGCATGTCCTGGAGGTAGTGGATGCATGTCCTGGAGGTAGTGGATGCATGTCCTGGAGGTAGTGGAGCATGTCCTGGGGGGAGTGGATGCATGTCCTGGGGGGTTGGATGCATGAACTAGGCGGAGTGGGTGCAAGTCCTGGGAGGAGTGGATGCATGTCCTGGAGGGGTGGATGCATGTCCAAGGGGCAGCGGATCCATGTCCGTTATGTAGAGCATGCATGTCCTTGGTGCAGTGAGAGCACATCCCATCGATGCACGATGCATGTCCCAAGTGGGCAGTGCGCGCATCCCGAACGTGCAGCTGGCTTGACCGAAGCGGGCGGTGGGCCGATCCCTGCTGCGCTGAACTACCACCTGCACGACCGGCGCGCGTGTGCCGGTACCTCAGGGCGGACAAGGCCTCTCCCCTTGCGCCGAAAACGCGGCGATCCGCGCCGGCGTGCTCAGGTCCCGGGGGTGTGCGGGGCATCGCCGTTCCCACCGCCCAGCAGCCGCACCAGCACGCGGTCGATCGGGCCGCTCAACGTCTCCTCCAGGTCGTCCAGGTCGCAGCGCAGCACGCGCACCAGGCGCACGGCCGTGCGTAAGGTGAGGCGCTGCACCCCGCTTTGCACCTTGCTCAGCGCGCTCACGCTCAAGCCGGCCTCGATCGCCACCCGCTTCTGGGTCAGGCCGCGCAGCCGGGTGATCGCCTCGATGCGCCGGCCGATGGAGCGGTCCACGGGGTCCGGCGCGCGGCGTGCGGTGGTGCGCCTCTTCCCGGGTTCGGGTTCGGGTGCGTGGGCCATGCTCCGGCTGCCGGCCGGGTGGCCGCGCGGCCGAAGTGTATACGCCCGCACGATCCCCCACCCCGTGTAAACCACGGGGGCGCAGGGGGGTACTTTACACGGGTACCCAGGGGGGTGATTTACACGGGGTCCGGGGGGGGTGATTCACACGGGGTGCGGTACGGGGTGGCCCCGGTATTTTGCTCGCGCATGACACGCCCCACGGCACCGGATCACCTGCGAACGCGCGACACGAAGCGTTGGTCCTTCCGCGGCATGCGGCAAAGCGGCCCTGAGGCCTCGATGCCTTTGCCGGATGATCAAAGCGAACAAAAGAAGATCGGGCTCATCCGTTCGTTGCGCAGCAACGCGATGGCGCCATCGCATTCCTGAACCGATCGCCACCCTCGCCATATCCCGACGAACACCCATTTCCGAACCGACCACCCTGAACCCATGTCCATTCACATCGAACGCACGCTGATCCCCGAAGCCGGGACCTCGTACAGCGTTCACGCTACTGGAGAGTCGCTCTGTGAAGTACTCGAGCTTCCTGTAGAACCAGGGGAAGGGTTACTGATCGTCACTCTAAGGTCGGCTACCGGAGCTTTGCTCGAGCCAGCCCGCGATGTGAACGTCCAGTTGCTCGATCCGGACGGCAAGGCGCATACCACCTGGCGCCCTGGCCGCAGCGAACAGGCCGAAGTAGCGGTGATCCACGACCCCGCTCCGGGGATCTGGACCCTGGCCGTGGAGGCAGGGCCGAACTGCGACCTGGCGCTCGACGCCGCGGCCGTGGTCCCGGGCCGCCTTGCCCGGTTCATGCGGGTCTTGGGGCGAGTCGGTTGTGCCATCTGCAAAACGGTGCCACGCGCAGTGGTGGTGGCCATCTTGATCGCGCTGGCGAAAGCGGCCGCAGCTGGAACGGTGGTGGGCGTGGTGCTGGCCCAGCTGGACCGGTTGCTGGAAGCACTGCGCAAGATCCTGGAAATGACGAGGGACGGCTTCGCCAGCGTGCTGGACTGGCTCAAGGATCGGATCTTCGATCCCGTGGATCGCGTGATGGAAGGACTGTGCCAGCGCGCAGGGATCTGTCCGTGATGCACACGCCACACATGCCATTGCTCCCTTTCCCTGCGATCCCGTAACTCGTGACCGGTAACCCTGCGCACATGCCAGCCGCTGAACAGGACGCGCACGCGGGCGAGGTGGCCCGATCCACGCGCTGGATCGTGCTCTGGGCCGCCGCCATCGTCGCGTCCGTCACGCTCACCTTCGTGGGGAACGGATCGCGCGGCGACCATTTCCACAGCACCATCGCCGCGCTGCGCGATTCGTCACTTCGGGTCGCGAACGACCTGCCGGACAGCATTCGCAAGGCCGATGCGGTGTTCTACACCTTCCTTGACAGTGCCGCCGAAGCCCGGGCCGAACTCGGTTCCGATACGCTCGCGTTGCTGCTGATCGCCGCCTATGGGCCTGCACTTTCTCCGTTGCGGCCCGTTCTGAAGCCGTTCCAACCCAGGGTGGCCTTCGAACGGGAGCATGGAAAGAACCAGCTCCACCCGGAACTCCTGCGGCAGTGCCTGATCGGTGGTTTCACCTACCGCGTGCAGCCGGATACCCTCGATGGCCTGCCGGGCATCTTGCTCAAGGGGCATTGGGAAAAGCACTTCGCAGACGAGAAGGAAGCGGCCGTGGACATGTACGTCACCGCCATCCGCTGGCGGCTGGAACGCCTGCGCGACCTGCGCCGCCTCTTCCTGCTGGGCTTGAACGTGAAAACGGACCCCGGCCTTGCGCATTCCCATGCCGCGCAGGACTCCGTGGACAACAGGATGCGCCGCAAGTTCGGCGACTCGTACAAGTTCCTCGCCGACCGGCTTCCCTATAGCCTGGTGTACATGCGCGGCTACGAGGTGCGCATGCACGCCTACGACCTCGAACTGGACGAGGGCCATGCGATCGAATTCCATCAGGAACTGTTCATCGCCAAGGTGCGGCGCGCACCGCACGGATCATGAGCACGCACGGCCCCATCTTGAGCGAGGACATGATCCGCGCACTGCCTTCGCGGGTGAGCCGGATCGCCCAGGGCCTGCTGTTGGGCGTGGGTATCGTGAGCACCGCCGTTTCCATTGCGGGCGAATACGCCCACGGCAGCCATTACCTCCAGAACTGGCTGATCAAGAACGTGACCCTTCTGGGCGGCATCCTGCACCTGATCCTCATCGTGCTCATCCTCTTCCCCGGGCGCATCCGCCTGCAGAACGATGAGGTGAGCGACCTCACCGCCAAGGCGGTGATCCGGAACCTCAATCGCTTCTTCATCCGCGCGTGGGTCGGCATCTGGGTGTGCTTCGGCCTGTTCTACACCGTCTATTTCTTCCGCACCATGGAACCCGAGCGCAACCACGAGGTGTTCATGGACGTGCGGGCCTACCACTCCGTGGTGCGCGAAACCCTGCTCATGGACCTCACCAACATCGGGTCCACCCTCTTCATCTTCCTCTGCTACTGTTTCCTCACACCCAAATTCCTGCGCGACTACGCCGACAAACTGCTTGGTGCGTGGAAGAACGGGGCCACCCACCCCCAACGCGCCGCGGCCGAACGCCGGGCGAACATGTGGATCCATTGGTGGCAGTTCCGGCTCGCCATCTTCCTGGCCCTCGTGCTGGCGCTGGTCGTTACGTGGTTCCGCCTGCACATGCTCTCCTTCCCCGATCCCACGCTGGTGGACAAATTGCTTTCCCTCGGCCTGGGCCTCACCTCCGCCTTCGCCCTCGCCGCGTTCGCCGGCCGCATGGACAGCAAGTTCATCCTCAACTGGCAATGGGTCATCCCCATCCTCTTCCTCTATGCGGGCATTCAGACCTATACGAACATCCTGTACGAGGATGTGGCCATCAACAAGGCCGTTTTCTTTTGCTTCAGAACCTGTCCAAACTTGTCCTTTTTTATCTGTTGCAGAGAAAATTGTACAGGCTTGAGTAACTGTCAAGCAGAGAAAAACTGTCGTGATAAGAGTTGCTGTCCACCGTGCGAAACTGTCTGTAGAGTGCGAAATTGTCCGATGGAAAAGTTGTCTCATTTTGTATTTTTTAAATGCCACCTAACGTTTTGGGGGTTTGCGATGGCGGGGTGTTTTAGCA
>CAZFAW010000231.1:2181-4933 GCA_964517015.1 uncultured Chryseobacterium sp. | reverse complement strand
CCGAGCGCGAGGCGCGGCTCGCTGAACTGCAGGCCGAACTCGAACGGAAGGATGCCGCCATGAAGGGTTTGAAGGATCGCGTGAGCAAGGCCTTGACCGGGTTCGAGGGGAAAGGGCTCACCGTGAGCGAGCGCGATGGAAAGATCTATGTGAGCCTTGAGAACCAGCTTCTCTTCGCCACCGGCAGCACTGTGGTGGACCAGAAGGGGAAGCAGGCGCTGGTGGACCTTGCGAAGGCCATCGAGAACGAGAAGGACCTGAACATCCTGGTCGAGGGCCATACCGACACCGACAAGGTCCTGGGGGGCGGTACCTACAAGGACAATTGGGACCTGAGCGTGCTGCGCGCAACCAGTGTGGTGCGGATCCTCCAGGAGAGCTCTCGGATCGATCCCGTGCGCGTTACTGCGGCGGGTCGAGGCGAGTATGTGCCCCTCGACCCCAAGGACAAGGCGCGCAATAGGCGGATCGAGGTGATCCTTGCGCCCGACCTTCGCGAACTTTACAAGCTGGTCACCGAGTAGGGATCAGCCGAACAGGTGCGCGAGCACCTCATCCACCCGGCCTACGGGCTCGATGCGTAACGAAGGTGAAGGCGAGAGGCCCTTGGTGCCTTTCGGGATGAAGATGCGATCGAACCCCAACCGCGCCGCTTCGGCGATGCGTTGATCGATGCGTGTCACGGGACGGATCTCACCGGTCAGTCCCACTTCGCCCGAGAAGCAGGCGGTCATCGGCACGGGAATGTCCGCCTCGCTGCTGAGCACCGCGCACACCACGGCCAGGTCGATCGCAGGTTCTTCGATCCTGAAACCGCCCGCCAGGTTCAGGAACACGTCCTTGGTTCCCAGCCTGAACCCGCAGCGCTTCTCGAGCACGGCGAGCAACATGTTCATACGCCGCAGATCGAAGCCGGTGGAGCTGCGTTGTGGGGTGCCGTAGACGGCGCTGCTCACCAGGGCCTGCACTTCGATGAGCATGGGCCGCATGCCTTCCAGCGCGGCCGAGACCACCACGCCGCTCGGTCGGTCCGACCGCCTGCCAAGCAATACCTGGGACGGATCCTCCACCTCGACCAGGCCGCTGCCTTGCATCTCGTAGATGCCCAGCTCATTGGTGCTGCCGAATCGGTTCTTCAGCGGGCGCAGCATGCGATACGCATGGTCGCGGTCCCCTTCGAACTGGAGCACGCAATCGACCATGTGCTCCAGCACTTTCGGCCCGGCAAGCAGGCCCTCCTTGGTGATGTGGCCGATCAATACGATGGGAACGCCGGCCACCTTCGCCACGCGCAGCAGTTCGGCCGTGCATTGACGCACCTGGCCCACGCTGCCGGGTGCCGCATCGAGCACGGCGCTGTGCAACGTCTGCACACTGTCGATCACCACGAGCGCGGGTCGCAGGTCGTCGATCCGTTTGAAGATGTTCTGCGTGTTCGTCTCCGTCAGCACCATGCACGCGGCCATTCCCGCGGTGGCGTGCGGTGCGCTGGCGGAGATCCGTTCGGCCCGCATGCGGATCTGGTGTTCGCTTTCCTCGCCGCTCACGTACAAGGTGCGCAGGTCGGGAACGCGCAACGCGGTTTGCAGCAACAAGGTGCTCTTTCCGATCCCGGGCTCGCCGCCGATCAAGGTGATGCTGCCGGGGACCAGTCCCCCGCCGAGCACCCGATCGAGCTCACGGTCGAGCAGCGGAATGCGCGGACCGTCCTCCAGGGCGATGGCCGACAAGGCAACCGGCTGGGGCGTTTTATTGCGCGTGGATGCCGGCGTGCTGCGGTCCTTCTCCACCCGATCCACCACCTCCTCCACAAGGGTGTTCCATTCCTTGCATTGGGAGCATTGCCCGAGCCACTGCGCATGGGCGGCCCCGCAGCTCTGGCATACGAAGGCCGATCGGACCTTAGACATTCCGGATCCGTCCGATCATCGCCGTGGAAGAGTACCCCTCCACCAGCGGAATGGACCGCACCTCACCCCCGTAGGAGCGAACAAGGTCGGCCCCCACGATCTTCTCCACCGGCCAATCGCCGCCTTTCACCAGGATGTCCGGCCGTAGGGATCGGACCAGATCAAGGGGCGTATCCTCTTCGAAGAGCGTGACCGCATCCACGCACCGCAGGGCGGCCAACACCAGCAGGCGGCTGTGCTGATCGTTGACCGGTCGGCCTGGGCCTTTGCCCTGCCGCATCACCGATGTGTCGCTGTTCACGCCGACGATAAGCCGGTCGCCCCAAGAGGCGGCTTCTTGCAGGTATTGTACGTGCCCGCGATGCAGCAGGTCGAAACACCCATTGGTGAAGACGATCCGATCGTCCTTGAACTTCCAGATGTTCACCATGCGCACCAGGGTCTCGCGATCCATGATGCGCTTGTCCGTTCGGACGTGTGCCACTTCGCTGCTCATTGCGTGGGCCGTTGCCGGCGGGCCAAAAGTAGCGACAGCCCCCCGAGCACCACGAGCATGGCGGTTTGCACCACCCACAGGAGCCAGCCCAGGGCTAGCGCTTCGGGCTGCGGTGCGCCCGCCGCCATGGGTGGCACCATGTACAGGCTCACGATCACCGCCACGAAGGCCGGGTAGACACCCAGCCCGCCCTGCACCAGCATGATGCCGACCGTACCGGCGATGAATCCGGCGAACACTCCAGCGAGGGGAACGGACTCCGTGGCGGGTAGAGCGAAGAAGCCCAGACGGAACATCAGCACGTACAGCACCCAGATCAACACCGAATGCAGCACGAACGCCCACC
>CAZFAW010000231.1:0-2081 GCA_964517015.1 uncultured Chryseobacterium sp. | reverse complement strand
CAGCAGGGCGATCCCGGCGATCATCAGCATCAATACCACATCGACGGTACGCTCGGCCAGGATGGAACCGAAGCCTTTCTCGACGGGGACCTGGTCGGTGCGCGAAAGGGAGACGGCGCGGCTTACTTCACCGGCACGGGGGATCAAGAGGTTCATGAAATAGCCGATCATCACGGCGTGGTAGCAACTCCAGAACCCGGGGCGGTATCCGAGCGGTTCCAGGAGATAGCGCCACCGCCAGGCACGCACCACGTGGCTGAGCCAGCCGATGATCAGGGCGGCCATCACCCAGAGCGGATCGGCGTTCACGAACGCGCCGAAGACCTGCTGCCGTTGGACAGGGTCGAGTTGGAGATAGAAATGCACCACGAGCCATGCCCCCAGTGCGAGCGGCACCAGCACCTTCAAGGCGCGCAGCAGTGGCTGCATCACGCCGGCACCTTCAACTTGTTGGTCTTCTCGTCCGGGAAGATGACCACGGGTCGGAAGCGACGCGCTTCATCCAGCGACATCTGCGCATAGCTGATCACGATCACCACATCGCCCACCGAGGCGCGCAACGCTGCGGGGCCGTTCAGGCAAACTTCGCCGCTTCCCCGCTCACCCTTGATCACGTAGGTTTCCAGTCGGTTGCCGTTGTTCACGTTCAGCACCTGCACCTTCTCCCCCTCGACCAGGCCGGCCGCTTCGATCAGGTCGAGGTCGAGGGTGATGCTGCCGATGTAATCCACGTTCGCCTCTGTGACGGTGATCCGGTGGATCTTTGTGCGAAGGACTTCGATGGTCATGGTCGGCCGCGAAATTACCGGGCCAGCGTGATGTTGTCGATCAACCGCACGGGACCCACTTGTGCGGCGATCAGCGCCACCATGTCCCGCCCCGCGGCATCCCCGTGCAGGGGCTCCAGCGTCTCGGCATCGGCGATACCCAGGTAGTCCAATTGGATCCGCGGCTCCGCTCGCAACACCGCTCGGCCGGCCTCAAGCGCTGGTGCCGCGATACCACGGAAATGGGCCTGTACGGCCTGTAGCGCCTGATAGAGCAGGGGGGCGATCCGCCGCTCATCCGGTCCCAATCGCTGGTTCCTGGAACTCAAGGCTAGGCCGTCGGGTTCGCGGAGCGTGGCGCAACCCACAATGCGCTCCGGCCACCTGAGAAGATGTCGCGCATGCCGGATGATGGCCAGCTGCTGGCGGTCCTTCTCGCCGAAAAAGGCCACATCCGGCCGGATATAATGGAACAATCGCTCCACCACGTTCACCACGCCCTGGAAATGCCCCGGGCGCGAAGGACCCTCCCAATGGGTGTCCAATCCGCCCAGATCGTAGTTCACAGGAGCGAAGTGCTGGAACAGTTGCTCTTCGGAAGGGTGGAAAAGCATGTGGCAACCGGCCTCCCGAAGCTGTTCCAGGTCATGCGCCAACTGGCGCGGATAGTTGGCCAGGTCTTCTTTGTTGTTGAATTGCAGGGGGTTGACGAATATGCTGGCCGCGACCGCGCCACAATCGATCTTTGCTCTGTGTATCAGGCTCATATGTCCTTCATGCAAGGCCCCCATGGTGGGAACGAACCCTACCGTTCGTCCTTGGTGGCGCTGGTGGGCCGACCATTCGGCTGCGGCGCCTGGAACTGAAATAAGGTCCATGGAAGGGCGTTGTTCAGGACCGCAGCGGGGGCGGGCGAAGCTATGCGACCCGGCTTGTGAGCCACCCCCCCGGATGCTTACTTTTGTAGTCCTTTTCCCCTGCCCCTATGAGTTTGAAAAAGCGGAAGATCCTGACCATTTCACAGGCCATTGAACCCTTCCTGGACGGGCCGGTCATGGCCAAGGGTTCCCGGTCCATTCCCCAGGGCATCCTGGACCGTGGGAACGAGATCAGGACCTTCATGCCCAAGTTCGGGTGCATCAACGAACGGCGCCATCAACTGCACGAGGTGATCCGCCTCAGCGGCATGAACCTGATCGTGAACGATACGGACCACGCCCTGTTGATCAAGGTGGCCAGCGTGCCCAACCTGCGCATGCAGGTCTATTTCATCGATAACGAGGAGTACTTCAAGCGCAAGGCCACCTGGGCCGA
>CAZFAW010000230.1:0-4936 GCA_964517015.1 uncultured Chryseobacterium sp. | reverse complement strand
TGGTCTGTTGGACGGGGCCCGAATGGCGGCTGTACAACGACACGCCTTCGAGCTATGGCGGTCTGGAACTGAACGGCAACGTGATCAACGATGTGGCGGTCCGGCAGGACGGTCTGGTGGCCGTTGCCACCCTGAACTACGGGTTCCATTACTTGACGGACACTTCCGTGGTGGTCCATTCGCCCTTCATCGATCTATTCCCGGACAACACCCAGACCGGCGTGGCCATGGACACCGTGCACGATGAACGGTGGATCGCAACGCCCACGCAAGGGTTGTTGCGCCAGGGGGGGACCTGGGACAGCGGTCCCTGGTTCTACTACCTCACCAGCAACTCCACCATCGTCTCGAATGCTCTGACCTGTGTGGAAATGGACACCTTGGGACGGCCGTGGATCGGTTCCACCGGCAGCGGGATCATGGTCCGGGAGGACGGTGGGAACTTCGTGAACTTCCATTCAGGGAATTCCGGGCTACCCGACAACACGATCATGGACCTGGAATTCGCGCACAATGGCGATCTGTGGATCGGGACCTATTATGGAGGGCTGGCGCGTTTCGGGCAGGGAGGCAACGGCATCGCCCCAACGACCATGGGATCGACCCTGCAGGTGTTCCCGAACCCGTGCACGGATCGGACCCGCGTACTCGTACCGGAGCACCTGCGCGCAGAAGCGGTACAGTGGGAATTGAACGACCCCAGCGGAAGGCTCCTTGCCCGAGGCCGCATGCCACGACACGAGGTCTGGGACCTTGACCTGGCCGGCTTCGAAGCGGGGACATACCTGCTCCGTGTGAGCACCTCTTCCGGGACGGCCGTCACCCATATCGTCCACCAATGAACCGCCATCTTGACCGATGGCTTCCACCCGACCTACTTTCGCCAGCATTCCGCTCCAACGCGTTCCCATGAAGCGATCCCTAGCTCCCGTCCTTGGTGTGTTCATTCTTTTCAGCTTCGATGGCGGGGTTGCCAACGGCCAATGCACCACCACGAACGCCACCTCGTGTGCATGCCAGACCTCGGGCGCAACGGACTGCGACCTGCTTCCGGACCTGATGATCTCCTGGCAGGCCTTGGAGAGTTCGTATGGAGGACCATCGGAATACACGCAAAGCTCCACAAGCAATCCGGGGCGGCTCAGGATCACGGGCGCAACACCGAACGTGGGTCATGGTCCCTTGGAAGTGCGCGGCGTCGATGCGAACGGGGATCGACGGTTCATCTGTGGAACCGATACGTTCGTTTACCACAATCTTTCTTCGAACGAAGGGTTCACTTGTCCGGCACCGTGGGCCGGCCTTACCCCGCGCCAGATCCTCTACCAGCGCATCTACCACAAGAACGGCAATGCGATGACCTTCAATGATGTGCAGCGGGGCACCATGACCTACCATGCGGGCCACGGGCACTACCACATCGATGGCTGGTCCAACTTCGATCTGCGTCTGGCACAGCCGGGCAGTACCAACCCGCTGGACTGGCCGATCGTGGCCACGGGAGGCAAGCTCGGATATTGCCTCATCAACTTGTTCACTTGTAGCGGATCGCCAGGTTACTGTCGTACATCCCACCTGTACAACCAGGGAACCATCCTGGACAATTCGACCTTCGGTTCCAATTACGCGTTAGGGGATCACTGGACGAGTTGTGGTGACGATGCCCAGGGGATCGACGTGGGCAAGGGCGACATCTACGACGAGGGCTTGCAAGGCATGTGGATAAACTTGATGCCGGGCATGTGCAACGGGCAGTACTACATCGTTTCGCGCGTGGACCCCAACAACGACTTCCTCGAGGAGAACGACAACAACAACTGGACCTCCATCCCCTTCACCATCGCCCTGCAGAACGCAGCCGGTACCGGGACCTCCGCGGCCATCGGATGCAGTGGCAGGTTGGTGATGGCCCCCGGTGAAACGCGCACCTTGACGGCCTCGCCCGGCACCGCGTACAACTGGTCCACCGGTGCCACTTCGCAGAGCATCACGGTCAGCAGCCCGGGTACCTATTCGTGCACGGTGACCTGTCCCTGCGGGTCGCTTTCCACCCCTACGGTCACGCTGACCACCATCAGTGCGCCTGCGGCGCCTGTGGGCACCGGCGCTACGCTTTTCGCTCCCGGTACGGCAGACCTGTCGGCCACGGGCACCAACGTTCGTTGGTACGACGCCGCGAGCGGTGGCAACCAAGTGGGAACGGGCAATGCGTTCACCACACCGTTCATCACAACCACCACCGATTACTGGGCCGAGGACCGGACGATCTCACCGGGCACCGATCTGAACGTGGGCAAGTCCAACAATTCGGGCACGGGCGCATACGGCAATACCCGTCAATGGCTCTACTTCGATGCCACGCAGCCCTTCAAACTCGTATCGTTCAAGGTGTACGCGAACTCGCTCGGTCTGCGGCATTTCGTGCTGGTTGATCGCAATGGCGATCTGATCGCCGAGAAGTACATCGAGATCCCGAGCGGCTTGAACACCATCACGGTGAACTGGGACGTGCCCATGGGTACGCATCACCAGATCACCTGCTACGACGAAGGGGCCACCAGCAGTGGCACCGAAGTACAGGTGATCGATCTCTGGTACAACACGGCCAGCGTAACCTTCCCGTATGCGATCGGCACCATGGGCAGCATCACCGGATCCAGCACGGGGACCAATTACTACTACCTCTACGACTGGGTGGTGCATTCCGATGCCGTGGAAGCGGTGGGCCCGCGCACCATGGTGACCGCGACGGTAACGAACCCGTTGCTCCTGCCCCTGAAGATGAAATTGGAAGGCCCGTTCGTCAGCGGCACCGGAATGATGAACGATGCACTGCGGACCGGCGGGTTGATCCCCACCACGGAACCCTACACCGGCCTTGGTTTCGCACAGCCTCCGGGGAACGGCGGCGAGACCGCTTCGCCTGTCGTGTTCACAGTCACCGGGAACGATGCGATCGTGGATTGGGTCCGCGTCGAGGTTCGTTCATCCAGTGATCCCGGCGCAGTGCTGGCCACCAAGCAGGCCCTGTTGCAACGCGACGGCGATGTGGTCGCTGTGGATGGTGTTTCCACGCTGAGCGTGGACCTGCTACCTGGCAATTACCACATCGCGGTGCGGCATCGCAATCACCTCGGCTGCATGACCGCTGCCCCGGTCGCCTTGAGCGCCGCCACGCCTCTGACCGACTTCACCCTGGCCAGCACCGCCACATGGGGAACCAATGCGCGGAAGGACATCGGCGGTGTCATGGTACTGTGGGCAGGCAATTCCCGCCAGGACGTGGAACTCAAGTACACCGGATCGGACAATGACCGCGAACCGGTGCTTCAGGCCATTGGCGGTGTGGTGCCCACCAATACCGTTTCAGGCTATTCGAACACGGACAATACCATGGACGGCGTGACCAAGTACACCGGTACCGGCAACGATCGCGACCCGATCCTGAGCAACATCGGAGGCACGGTCCCCACCAATACCCGCACGGAGCAACTGCCCTGAACATGCCCATCCCGGCCAACCGCACATACGACGACGGCGCATGCCTTCCGGTCGAACGGTCGGGGCATGCTCAGTTGCCTGTTCGGATGAACGCTGTACATTGTTAGCCCCTACGAAGACCCTAACCAAGCCCAAGAACATGAGAGGTTCATTACTGAAGAAGCTGCTGGCGCCTGTTACCGCGTTGGTGGCTTTGTGCGGCCTTCAGCAACACGCTGATGCGCAGCTGGATGTTTCCCAGGTCGATATCCAGGTGATACCGGACGGATCCGGGAACTTGGAAGTACAGTTACGGCCGAACGCGGACCTGAGCCAGGCGGACGGTCTGATCAGTGTGACATTCACACTGGGATGGCCGACCACCTCCGGTGGCTCCACCGGGGCACCCGATCAGTTCACCGGGTTCAGCGCGCCGTTCTGCGCGTTCCAAGGTGCGCTGCTCGGTGAATCTCCGGACGGAGAGATCGACAACGGCGGCACGCGGCACCAGACCTACAACTGCATCAGTACCAACGCCTTGCCGGTATCCTGTTCGTTCCCCGCGAACACGTGGTTCAAGTACGCGATCATTCCCATGACGGGGATCGGTTGCGGCACGCTGAACGTGGTGAACGATACCTATACCGGTACGAACAACAAGAACTTCTATGTAAGCCTTGGCGGCCCGAACGTCACAGGTACCATTGTTGGCACGGGAGTAACCACGGGAAACCCTCCGACCACCGCTAACGCGGGCCCCGACCAGACCGTTTGCGGCACCTCGGCCACATTGGCTGGCAACACGCCGTCGGTGGGCACCGGCGCTTGGAGCATCATAAGTGGTGCCGGCGGATCGGTGGCTACCCCGAGCAGCCCCACCTCGAACTTCACGGGTGTGGCAGGTACCACCTATACGCTGCGCTGGACCATCAGCAACGCACCTTGTACGGCTTCCACGGACGACGTGGTGATCACGCTGACGGCCAACCCGACCACGGCCAACGCGGGTCCTGACCAGACGGTGTGCGGCAGTTCCGCGACCCTGGCGGCGAACACCGCCACGGTGGGTACGGGCTCCTGGAGCATCATCAGCGGCACGGGTGGAACGGTGACCACCACCAGCAGCCCGACCTCGGGCTTCACGGGCGTGGCCGGTACGATCTACACGCTGCGTTGGACGATCAGCAATTCTCCCTGCACGGCCTCCACGGACGATGTGGTGATCACCCTGCGCGCCAACCCGACCACGGCCAACGCGGGTCCGGACCAGAGCGTGTGCAGCACAAGCACCACCCTCGCTGCCAATACCCCCACGGTGGGTACGGGCGCTTGGAGCATCATCAGCGGCACGGGTGGAACGGTGACCACGACCAGCAGCCCGACTTCGGGCTTCACCGGCGTGGTGGGTACCACCTACACCTTGCGTTGGACGATCAGCAACTCCCCTTGCACGGCC
>CAZFAW010000229.1:0-4939 GCA_964517015.1 uncultured Chryseobacterium sp. | reverse complement strand
TGACCACGGGGTTCTGATCGGCGCTGGTGAAGCCGCCCGGACCGCTCCAGCTGTATGTTACGCCGGGCGTGGTGCTGGACCCATCGAGCGGGACGGTGGTCACATCGCAGGTCAAGGTCTGATCTGCTCCGGCATTGGCATTCGGGGCCGTGGTGTTCACGTTCACGGATACCATGTCCGTGGCGGAGCAACCATTGGCCGCGGTCACGAGCAGGGTATAGACGCCGGAGGCGTTCACCGTGGGCGTGGCGGAACCGGCGCCGCTTACGATACCCGGACCGCTCCAGGCATATGCCACACCGGGAGTGGAAGCTGAACCGTCGAGTTGGATCTCGCTCCCCGTAGTACATGTGATCGTCGCATCGGCGCCGGCGTTCGCGATCGGAGGCACGGAACCGCCGATCACCACGTTCAAGACGGCCGTGCACAGGTTGGCATCGGTCACCGTCACACCATAGTTGCCTGCAGGAACGCTGTTCAAGTCAGGGCCAACGGCTCCCGTGCTCCATTCGTAGGTGTACCCTGGCGTACCACCGGAACCGCTCACGCTTGCACTGCCGTTGTTGCTTCCGCAGGTAGCGGCAGTGGTGGACGTGGTGCCTGAGACCGCGGTCGGTTGGCCAAGCACGAAGTCCGCCTGTGCGCTGCATCCGTTGGCATCGGTCACGACCACGCTGTACGCTCCCGCAGCCAGGTTCACCGCGGTCTGGGCGGTTTGGCCATTGCTCCAGGCGTACGTGAACGGCTGCTGGCCATCTGCTGTCGCTTCGATGCTACCGTTCGTTCCATTGAAGCAACTGGGCTGGGTCATGGAACCGTTGGCGCTCATGATGCGCACCGTGACCACTTGATCGGCGGCCCCGGCCAGGATGCAGGCGTCGCCACCAATGATCCGTCGGATGTAGGTGGTCTGGTCCACAACACCGATCTGGGACCCCAACAGGTCCTGACCGGTCGCTCCTGGGATGTCCGTCCAGGAGAGGCTGTCCAGACTGATCTGCCACTGGAAGGTTACCGCTGAGGGGAAAGCGGGGTAGGCGGAGGGGGTGCCATTGCGAATGACCGTTGGCAGGACATAGCTCGGCGCCGAACCGAGGATGTCGCCGGGGATCGTACCCGCACAGATCGCCGTACCCGTGTAGTTGATCGAATTGCCCAGCAGATCCGGCGGGTTCGCCCAGACCACGAGGCCGGGTTCGTAGCGGCTGGTGCTGCTGATCTTGCTTGTGTTCAGGGCGCCTTGCGTGAGCGGCAGGTTGTTGCTCTGCGCCGTTACGATGGTGTAGATGCGGCAGTTGCTGAACTTGATTCCGCGTTCGCCCACGGGATCGTAATCGTCGGCAGTGCCACCGAAATACGTGCTGAAGAGAAGGCCGCTCAGGTCGTTCTTCAACTTCAGGAAGACCTTGTCGTTGTTCCCCTGGTTGGTGCTTTGCAAGGGGATGTTCGGCGAAGCGCTGATCGGGAAATTCGTGCTCGCCGTGTACCCGAAGACGTACACATCGTTGTTCTGGTCCGTGTTGAGGCCCATCATGTTCGATTCCGCCCCCGTGCCGCCTACATAGGTCGAGGCCACGAAATCCTGGTCCGTTTCCATGCGGCACACGAAGAAGTCGGTTCCGTTGTTGTAGCTGCTGTCGAACACCCCGGATCCCGAGATGTTGGCGGCCGCCAGACCGGAGGTAAGCCCGCCGAAGTAGAGTTCGTTGTGAGCCACGTTGAACTCCATGCAGAGGATCTGCACCGAGCTCGACGCAGCGGAGGAGAAATAGGAGGACCACGTTGTGGCACCGGAACCGGTAAGGCGCTGGAGGAATCCGGCTTGCGATCCGCCACGGGTGGCCTGCCTGGGGCTGACCGTAGGGAAATTGGTGCTCGAGGTGTACCCGCCAACGTAGATGTCGCCAGTGGCGGGATCCTCCAGCATGATGGTCGGCTGATCCGTGCCGGATCCCCCGTAGTTCTTCATCCACATCAACGTCGAGAGGTCCTGGTTCACCTTGAAGAGGAGGGCATCCGTTCCTCCGCTGTTGGAGTTGGTCGCCCCGCTTCCGGGGTTCAGGGTGAGGAGGTTCGTGGCCGTGGTGCCACCGCAAACGATCACATCGCCCGCGGCTGTCAGTCGCACGTCGTACGAATTCTCCGTTCCGTTGCCGCCCACTACGCAGCTCTTGATCGAGTTGCCGTCCGTGTTGATCTTCAGGACGAAGATGTCGTCGCCCGTTTGCGCCTGCTGGTCAAGGCTGCTGCCGCTGAACGCGGGACCTCCAAGCAAAGGGAAGTTGGTGCTGCCCGTGAGGCCGGTGATGTAGAGGTGGCCATCGGGGCCTTGTTCCATCGCGTAGGGGTTGTCGTCGTTGTTCCCACCGATATAGGTCTGCCACACGCGCGTTCCGGTGCCGCCCACGCTGGCGGGTTCCAGGTACTTGCCCACGATCATTTCCAGGTTCCCGTTCGTGGTTTCATCGAACGCACCCGGGGTGATCTGGTCGGTGGTCCCGTCCACTCGTGCCACCACGTAGATGGCCCCGTCGTTCGGGTCCACCCATATGCAATGGCCGTGGTTGTCGCCGGTGCTGTTGGTGTTCACCCAGGTCGCCCAACGCATGGCGATGGGATCGATCACCACGGGTTGCGACGTATCGTACCGGCCCAGTTCGAAACCGAGCACGTTCGATCCACTGATGCGATAGCGTGCGTTCACCTTCCTCTCTCGCCCTGCGACCCGTTGATAGACCGCGGGAGGGGGATAGGTCATCTCGCCCAGGCTGGTTGCCATGACCAGTTCGCCCGCTTCGTTCACGTGCACCTTCTCGATCCCTTCCAGCTGGATGGCGATCGATCTCGGGTCGCTGCCCGGCCTGCAGATCACGTCGTACTCCAGTGAACCGTCGGCGGCGGGATAGTAACGCACATCCACCCCGTTGTATACCTCATTGTACCAGACCTCCTGGTAGCTCGGTACGTTCAGCGCTTGTGCATGCCCCACGAAGTAGTTGCTCACTTCGGCATGGGCATCACGTGTGCCCACGGTCATGTGCTCGCTCGCATGCAGGAAGTGCATGCGCCAGGCGTGTCCCTTCCTGCGCCACATCAGCGGACGGGAGGGAAGTCCGTCGTGCATCTCCTGTTCGATACGCACGCCCTCACGGTGCCGGTCTTCCACGCTTTTGGCGTCGAACGCCGTGATCACCATGCCTTGGGGTGTGGCGATCGCCTGGCCCAAGGGGAAATCGGCCCGGAAGAGCACGCCATCCGAGAACTGGCCCATGTTCCTGGTGAACTGGATCCTGGCATCGAACGAATGCAACAGATCGTCGATCGCGTGATCGTGGCCGCTCGAAACGGAAGTGCCCTGCTGCTGCCCGAAGGCGGCAGGCTGTGCGAGCGACATAAGGGCTGCGAGCGCGAGCCCATGTCCGGTAAGGGTCTTCTTACTCTTCATGGTCGTGGGGTTGAGGGGTCCCGAGGGGTGTTCTTCGTGGTGTGGTGAGCGCGAACGATTCCCCGTAGGCAAGGCCGCATCGTACGACCTCTCGCCCCTGCGAAACAGGAGTGTCGGGGATCCTTCGTTCCGATCATTCGCTCAGCCGTTGTCCAAGCAGCCCGGGCCGACCAGAAGGAGGAAAGACGGGCAAATGAAGGGTGAAGCGAGCGCACCTGTCAAGTATTCGTCGTCGTATTCCCGTAGTTCGTCGAGGTATTGTGCGTATTTGTATCAAGGATCACCTATCGCGCCCATGTTGTGGAGCGACAAAAAATTTGGAGGCGATAAAAATCGTTGCTTAATTGGCCGCCGAACCGATGACAATATTCACGTCAAGTTCACCGTACAGCCGGTAAGCGAACGATCCACACGCGGTGCCGGCACAACCACGAACAACCAAGACACGATCGATCATGGCAACCGTAGAACTGAACAAGGAGAAGCTGAAGGCGCTGCAACTGACCATGGACAAGCTGGAGAAGACCTTCGGCAAAGGAGCGGTGATGCGCATGGGCGATGATGCCGTGGAGCAAGTGGAGGTGATCCCTTCGGGGTCCATCGGACTGGATCTCGCGTTGGGCGTGGGAGGCTATCCGAAGGGGCGCGTGATCGAGATCTTCGGACCGGAAAGCAGCGGTAAGACCACCCTGGCCATCCATGCCATCGCCGAGGTGCAGCGCAAGGGCGGCATCGCCGCCATCGTGGACGCGGAACATGCGTTCGACCGCTTCTATGCGGAAGCGCTCGGAGTGGACACGGAGAACTTGCTGATCAGCCAGCCCGATAACGGCGAGCAGGCACTGGAGATCGCGGACAACCTGATCCGATCAGGCGCCGTGGACCTGCTCGTGGTCGACAGTGTGGCTGCGCTCACCCCGCGCGCCGAGATCGAAGGCGAAATGGGGGATAGCGCGGTGGGCATGCAGGCTCGACTGATGAGCAAGGCCTTGCGAAAGCTCACCGGCACCATCAGTAAAACGGGCTGCTGCTGCATCTTCATCAACCAGTTGCGCGAGAAGATCGGTGTGATGTTCGGGAACCCGGAGACCACCACGGGCGGGAATGCGTTGAAGTTCTATGCGACCATCCGCATCGACATCCGCCGTATGAACCAGATCAAGGATGGCGAGAACGCCGTGGGCAACCGCACCAAGGTGAAGATCGTGAAGAACAAGGTGGCACCGCCTTTCCGGAAGGCGGAATTCGACATCCTGTTCGGCAAGGGCATCAGCAAGACCGGCGAGATCATCGATATGGGCGTTGAACTGGGGATCATCAAGAAGAGCGGATCCTGGTTCGCGTTCGAGGACAACAAACTGGGACAGGGCCGCGACATGGTGCGTCAATTGTTGGAAGACAACCAGGAGCTGTGTGAGGAGCTGGAGAAGCGGATCAAGGAGGCCGTTGCAAAGGCGGCCGAGCAACAACCGGCTTGAAACAGGCATCGGTCCC
>CAZFAW010000228.1:3503-4947 GCA_964517015.1 uncultured Chryseobacterium sp. | reverse complement strand
AGGCCGAAGCCCGGCCCGCTGCTGTTGGCGGAGGGATCCAGGAATCCGCTCGCCACCACCGTGAGCGCCGCGCCGGAAAGCCCGAGCGACGCCAGCGGGGCCAGGTAGTTCACCAGTTCGTTCCCGTTCTCATCCTGGACCTGCAACGCATAGTCGGCGGTGGGAACCTCCAGATATCCTGCGAAGGATCCGTATGAAAGGTTGTCCACCAGAGTGGCACCACCGAGCACGGCGGTCTCGGCAACATCCACCGTGGGGGCATCGGTGCAACCGTGGAAGACCACAAGATCGGTATTGGAGGCCCCGCTCGTGGCGGCTTCGCGCGCTCCGGCTTGTACCAGTATGTTGAACGGAACGTTCGGCGTGTAGCCACTGCCGCTCACGATCCCGTTCGCCACGAGCACGTAGGTCTCGCCTTCGGCCAGGTTGTAGGTGAATTGGGCAATGGCGTCGGAGGGGTCATCGCTCGATGCGGGAGCGACACCGACCGTGAGGTCCACGCCGGCCTGGAGGTCCACGAAGGGGCTGGCCGTGCGGAAGGCGAAGTCGTCGAGCAACAAGGTGTTGTTCAACCAGACGTCAACGGTTGCGGCGGCGAGGTCGGCGCTGTTGTGGATCACCTGCACGCGCGCAGTGGGAATGGCTGCCGCAGGAAGAGGCACCAACGGTCCGCCACTGGCCAGGGCCACGAACAGGCCGAACGGCGCACCACCACTGTTCGCACCGGGGTCCAGGAAACCACTTGCCAGCACCGTGATCGCCGCACCGCCGAGGCCGAGGGTGCTCAGCGGCGCATCGTATGCGGCCACGACAGTGGAGTTGTCGGCTGTGCGCACCTGTACCGTCAGATCGATCGTGGGCACTTCCAGGTAGTCGGTGAACGCCTGGTACGATAGATCGTTCACCACGGTGGCGCCCAGCACGGCGGTTTCGAACACGTCGACGGCTGGCGCATCGGTGCAACCGTGATGGATCAACAGGTCGGTCATCATGCTTCCGCCTGCGGCCACTTCACGTCCTTGGTCGTACACACTGAGGGTGAACGCCGGCGCAGGCGTGTAACCGCTGGAACTGACGATGCCCTCTGCGACGATCACGTAGGTGCTTCCAGAGGTCAGCGTCACCGATTGGGTGTAGATGGCATCACCGGCGTCGTCGCTGGTGCTGGGCGCGATCCCGATCTGGATCGGAATGCCGGCGGGTGCGTCCACGAAGGGCGTGGCCGTACGGAAGCCGAAGTCATCGAGCAGAAGGGTGTTGTCCAGCCAGACGTCCACAACCGCTGCTGCTTGGTCGGCGCAATTGTGGATCACTTGTACCCGGGCGATCCCGCCACCTTGGGCGAGCGCCGGACCGGTCGCCAGGGCGCCAAGTCCGAAAAGGAGAGCGTTGATCGGTTTCATGATGTTCAATCAATTTGATGCAAGATTAAACAAGAAATTGA
>CAZFAW010000228.1:0-3403 GCA_964517015.1 uncultured Chryseobacterium sp. | reverse complement strand
CCGGTGAAGGTGTACCAGATGCCCTGGCACATCCCGTGGTGGTATTCGCCCTCGATCACAGAACCGTTCGCGGTGGTATCGCCGTCGCGCACGTATCTGCGGTACGCCCCAATGGGCTTCCCGTGATCGTACGCCACCTGCGATCGCGGCTTTCCATCCGCGAACCACCGGCGCGAAGGACCGTGACGCACCCCGTTCCGGTACACTTCCTCGCTCAACAACCGCCCGCCCGCAGACCAATAGCGGCAGGTATCCTCCAAGCGGCCGTTCTTGTAGCGCAAGTCGGACAACAAGGTTCCGTCCGGTGCGAAGGTCAGCCATCTTCCTTCCCTGCGGTCCCTCGTGTATCGGCCTGTGCGGAGCACTTCACCGGTAGGGTGGAAGAACCGCACATCGCCATGCTTCATTCCGTTCCACGAAGCGATCCGCACCAAGAGGTGCCCATGCTGATCATGGATCTCCGAAATGCGCTCGCTTTCGGGTGTGCAACCCCATGCAAGCAAGAGCAGCACCAGCGCACGCATGCGCCCAAAGATGGAGCGGCTTCAGCGCACCAGGGTCACGTGCCCGATGAACTCGTGCTTGTCGCGCGTGATGCCATCGACGACATGGGCGCGGAACACGTACACTCCGATGGGTGCGTCGCCGCCGCCGGAAGACCCGTTCCAGCCCATGCCGGGATCGGTGGAAGCGAAGATCCGTTCACCCCAGCGGTCGTAGATCTCCAGTTGGTAGTTGGTGATGTCCACCGCGTTGCCGGTCGGGTACCACACATCGTTGATCCCGTCGCCGTTCGGAGTGAAGGAATTCGGAACATAGTAACCGTACTCGTCGGGGTCCAGGTGCGCGATGATCGTATCGGTGCTGTAGAAGGTGATATCGACCTCGGGCAACGTGGAGTCGGCGGGCAGGAAGTCGTTGTGCAGCACTTCCCAGTACATGAATTGGAAGTAGGGGTTGGGGAAGACCTTCAAGGGCATGCTCACGCCCTCCGGAACGGACTCCAGGTGGGGGAAGGAGGTGATCATGGTGCCGCCCAGCAGCACGCTCGCCGAATTCGGGGGATCCGTCAGCACCACCACATCGTGCGAGATGGGAGGTACGAAGTGTGCGATGATGGTGTCGGGCACATCGATCGTGAGCCAGGCAGCGGAATCGGTGAGGGAGGGTTGGATCGTGTCGTTCAGGATCTCCCAGTAGCCGAACGTCCATCCGCTGGACGGTAGGGCCAGCAGGTTGGTGTTGATACCACCGTAGTACGTGCCGTTGAACGGGTAGCTGGGAAGCACCATGGAGTTCACCTGGATCTGTCCGCTCAGGGGCGGGTCCACCATGAACACCACCGGGAAGGGACCGGTCACATCATAGCAATCCACCATGCCATCCTGCACCGCCACGCAGCGTAGATCGATGAAGTCGCGGAGCGCCTGCACATTGGCCTGCCAGTCGGCATAGGTGCCGCCCCATTTTGCGCAATGCGCGGTCATTTCGCCATCGATGTTGGCGATCAGGCTGTCCAGGAACGGGAGCATGAAGTCGCAACTGAAGTACGTGTTCCCCAGGTCTATGTACCGGTTCACGTAGTAGTCGTGCACGGTGGGGTTCTCGGCGATCAGCTTCGACAGGATCTGGGTGTGGCCCTGGCCGCCCGGGTCGGGAAGTTGTTCCGCATTGCAGGGATCGGCCGCGGGGGTGTCGTCGGGAACGCCGGTGTAGTTGATGTAGTGCCCGAACGTGGCATCGTTGTCCCACAGGGCGTAGCCCCATTTCTTGTGCTCGCCGGCGGGGTCGAGGCCGTGCCACCATGCCGTGTTCCAGTTCAGCCAGTCGGTGCACACCGTGTAGCTGTTGATGCAGAAATAATCGACGAGGCTTTTCCAGTTGTACCGGGCGTCCACATAGGCGAAGGCGGTGGGGTCGCCCATGTTGTTCGCATTGATGTACGCGCGCAGTGCATCCCATTCCGTTTGCGCCGGCGCGCCACCGTACTCGCTCCAGGTGCCGCCCCAGGTCTTCAGGTAGTACAGGTTGAACTCGTCCTGGTCGTAGTACTCCTTCGTGTAGTCGTGGTCGTCGGCCTTTTCGCGGATCTCGTACACGCCCCAATACTGCCCGTTCAAGTACAGAACACAGGGTTCGTAGCTGCGTTCATCGAGATGGAGGTCCGCCATTTGCGAGAGCGCATGCACGTAGGCATCGCGGATGTGCGCTCCGCCGGTGGAGGAGGGATAGTTGTCGTTCGCGGCCGCCTTCACGATCAGGCGCTGGTACTTGTCCCGTGTTTGCGTGCGGAAGATCGGGTAGTGCAGCGCGTCGTTGTACCCGGCCTGGTCGCGCGTCACGTAGTCGAAGCCGCGCTGCGGATAGGCCCAACTGTCGTTGCCGTGTTCGTTGAAGGTGCCCACGGCCTCATCGCGCAGCACATGGTCCGGACCGAAGTACTCGATGGATCCGAAGGGCTCGAGCCAGCCGCCGGCCAGCAGGTCGTCCACTTCTTCCCCGGCTATGGAGAGCACGGCCACGGTGTGCGTGGCGTTGATCAGGTAGGTGTTCGTTTCGATGAAACTGGCGGGAACGCCGGGTGTGGTGCTGAAGCAGGCCGCGCGGACCACCGTGGTGCTGCTGATGTTGATCGGGCCGGTGTACAACGTCGATCCCGCCGTGGGCGCCGCTCCATCAAGGGTGTACCGGATGTCAGCGCCAACAGGCCCGCTCATGGCCACGCTCACACTTCCGGAGTAATAGCCGGCGGGCTGGCTCAGGGCGGGTTTCGCCACGTACTCCGGTGAAGCACCCGTGTTCGCTGCGCCCGGGGTGGGGGTGGTGAAGAGCGACCAGGTGGCGGCGCCATCGGTGGTGCGGCCACGGCTGTGGTTCAACTGGGTGCGGTCGGCCAGTTGGAAGTCGTCGATCGTGCTCCCGCCCGAGTTGGTCAGCACCACCCAGTCGGCCGAGGTCTGGTTCAGTTTGAAGCTCGTATGGATGAACCCGCCCCCGCTCACATCGCGCCCACTGGCGAAGATCAACTGGCGCGCACCGGCCGCGACGATCGTTCCGGCAGGGATCGTCCATTTGGTGGGATCGCCGGGATCGTCGCTCAGGTACCAGCCGCTGATGTCCACCGGCGCACCCGTGGTGTTGTACAGTTCGATCCAGTCCTCGAACTCCCCGAAATTGTCCGCGTAACTGTCGAAGTTGGACACGCTCACCTCGTTGATCACCACCTGCGCCGGAACAAGCGTGGCAACGACCAACGAACCAACGAGCAATGGGGTACGGAAGGGGTTCCGGATCATGGGGAGGTGCTGGGAGCGAGCCAAATTACGTGGACATGAAGTAGCATGGATGCTCGGCGTTCACCTCGGTCGTGCCATCCTAGGGTTCCTTGCAGGTGCACCCGTTC
>CAZFAW010000227.1:0-4951 GCA_964517015.1 uncultured Chryseobacterium sp. | reverse complement strand
CGCGGTGAATTGGTGGACGTGAACATCGCGGTGGTCGGTTCCAGCGTGGCCCATGTGCCCAACGCGCACGGGTTCCAACAAGCCGGTATCCAGGCCGTGACCATCGTGGCCAAAGGCGATTCGGTGATCGATTTCCGGAAGACCGAAGTGAACGGCCCCGAGCATCTGGACAGTGCCTTCACGGATTTCCTGCACCAGGAGCACTTCGCCCTGAAGCCGGGTGAATACGACCTGGAAGTGGAGCTCACCGACCTGAACGCGCCGGATGTTCCCGCAGCACGCTTCAAGGGGCCGCTGGTGGTGGCCGCACCGGACCATGCCTTGCGGTTCTCGGATGTGCTGCTCACCGAACGCGTGGAGCAGCGACCGGACGGCGGTACAGCGCTCGTGCCCTATATCTCCACGTATTACCCGGCCACTGTCCACGAACTCGGGTTCTACACCGAACTGTACAATGCGGACCGAACGTTCGGCGCGGACAGCTTGTTCCTCTTGAGCTATTCGATCTGCAATTACGAGGACCGCAAGGTGTACGGATCCTACCGCAAGCAGAGCCGCGCCAAGGCGGCCCCCACACTGCCGATCACCGCGCAGTTCGACATTGCCAACCTTCCCTCGGGCAACTACCTGTTGTTGTTCGAAGCGGCGGATCGCAAGGGCACGGTGCTGGCCCGCCAGGAGCAGTTCATTCAACGGAACAATCCCGTGAACTACGACCTGAACTCGCTGGCCACGGCCGATCCCGGCACCACCTTCGCCAACGCATACACCGATAAGGACACGCTGGCCGAGTACATCAGCAGTTTGCGGCCCATCGCCAACGATCTGGAGCGCAAGATCATCGACGACCGATGGAAGGATCGCAACCTGGAGCTCATGCAGCGCTTTTTCTACAGCTTCTGGTTCAACCGGAACGGCTACGATCCCGAAGGCGCCTGGCACCGGTACGAGAAAATGGTGGCCGATGTGAACAAACTCTACGGTTGCCGCATCAAGCAAGGCTACGATACCGATCGCGGCCGGGTGCACCTCAAATACGGCCCACCCAATACGATCACCGACCAGGCCAACGATGCCGATGGTGTGCCCTACCAGATCTGGCATTATTACCGCGCCGGCAAGTACAGCGACAAACGCTTCGTGTTCTACCTGCCCGATCGGGTGACCGGTTGCTATGAACTGTTGCATAGCGAAGTACCCGGTGAGATCAAGACCCCGAACTGGAACCAGGTCATCCATGCCACCAGTGTACCCATGAACAACGTGCAGAGCACGGCGGTGCCGCTGGGCCATGGCCAGCAGGTCCAGGACTTTTACAACACCCCGCGCTGAGGGCGCACGCCTCCTCTCCCATCTTTGGCCCGCGTGAACGGGACCGCGGATACCGCCATCGTCATCCTCAATTGGAACGGGGTCTCCTGGCTGGAGCGGTTCCTGCCGGGTGTCGTACGTCTTAGCCAGGGAGCACGCTTGATCCTGGCCGACAACGGCAGCACGGACGGCTCGGTGACCTGGGTGCGCTCGGCCTGCCCTTCGGTGGAAGTGATCGAACTGGGACGGAACCTCGGGTTCGCCGGCGGTTACAACGCGGCCCTGGAACGCGTGAGCACAGACCTTTTCGTGCTCCTGAACAGCGATGTGGAGGTGACCCCCGGATGGCTGGACGCCTTGCGCCAATGCCTCGATGCGGATGCCGGGATGGCGGCCTGCCAACCCAAGGTACTGAGCCAGCGCGAGCCGGGCCGTTTCGAGCATGCCGGCGCCGCCGGAGGGTTCATCGATCGCAACGGGTACCCGTTCTGCCGGGGCAGGATCTTCGAGATCACCGAACAGGACCATGGCCAGTACAACGATGAACGTGCGGTGTTCTGGGCCACGGGCGCATGCATGATGGTCCGTGCGGACGCGTTCCGGTCCGTCGGCGGCTTCGATGTTTCGCTCTTCGCGCACATGGAGGAGATCGACCTCTGCTGGCGCCTGCGCCGGCAAGGCTGGCGGATCGGATACACCCACCGGTCGGTGGTCCATCACGTGGGTGGAGGTGCGCTGGGGTACGGAAGCCCGAGGAAGACCTATCTCAATTTCCGCAACAGCCTCATCGTGCTCACCAAGAACCTCGCTTCGCGCTGGATCGGTGCGCGCATCCTGCGCCGCGTGGTGCTCGATCTGTTCGCGGCGCTGAAGTTCTTGTTGGAGGGCCATGCCGAACATGCCTGGCAGGTCGTGCGTGCGCATGCGCATTTCCTGGTTCGCCTCCGATCCGTACTGGCCGAACGACGGCGGCTCAAGGTGCTCGAACGGAACGTGGACCTGACCGGTCAATACCGGCGCTCCGTGGCCTACGACCGTTTCATCCTCGGGCAGCAGAAGTTCACCGACCTGGACCCGACGGCCTTCACCGTTGGCGCGCGACCAGATGCTGGACCGCAAGCCGGTAGCCTTCGAGGCCGAAGCCGGTGATCACGCCCGTGCATACGGCCCCGGTCAGGGTGACCCACCGGAACTCCTCGCGCGCGTGGATGTTGCTGATATGCACCTCCACCACCGGGATCGGCAGTACCGAGATCGTATCGCGAAGCGCCACACTGGTGTGCGAGTAGCCCGCCGCGTTCAGCACCACGCCATCCTGTTCCGCCGCAGCCTTGCGCAGGTCCACCACGAGGTCGCTTTCCGAGTTGCGCTGCACATGTTCGATCCGCACGGCAGGGAATGCGCTGCGCAGTTCCGCCAGGAGATCGGCGAAGGAACGGCTGCCGTAGATCGCGGGTTCACGCGTACCCAGGAGGTCCAGGTTCGGCCCGTTCAGGATCAGGATGCGCATGGCCGCAAAGGTGCGCAATGCCACCCTGCCACCGGTACACGATCGATGGTGGATGAGCGTGTGCCATGCGCCAGCGCCGGTGGCGTTCGATGATCCGACATTTGCCTTGTGGAATGGGCCGCCGCCATCGCAGATTTCCGCACGCATTTGAAATTGGAGCGTTCGCTCAGTGATCGCACCGTGGAGGCTTACGTGAGCGACCTGTCGAAACTGCGCCGTTTCGCCGAGGAAAGCGCCCCTCCATTGCGCCCGCAAGGCCTGCAGCTCGAGGACCTCCAGGCGTTCGTGACCTGGGCCGCGAAGAGCGGGTTGAACGCCACCAGCCAGGCACGGCTCCTGAGCGCGGTGCGCGCGTTCTTCAAGGGCCTCTACCGTGACCGCCTGATCGCATCGGACCCCACCGAACTGTTGGAAAGCCCGCGCACCGGCCGCTACCTCCCCACCTTCCTCACCATCGAAGAGGTCGATCGGATCGTGCGAGCGATCGACCTGAGCAGGCCCATGGGGCATCGCGATCGTGCGATCATCGAATTGCTCTATGGTTGCGGCTTGCGGGTGAGCGAGCTGTGCGGGCTCCGGCTGAGCTGGCTGCACTTCTCCGAAGGCTTCATCCGCGTGGTGGGCAAAGGCGACAAGGAGCGACTGGTCCCGGTTGGAAAACCCACGGTCCGCGAAGTGGAACGTTACCGTTCCGGTACCCGTGCGCACCTGCCCGTTCAGCCCCGGTGCGAGGATGTGCTGTTCCTGAACGCCCGTGGTTCGGCGCTTTCACGGGTGAGCGTGTTCAACCTGGTGAAAGCGCTGGCCGCGAAGGCCGGGATCACCAAGACGATCAGTCCGCACACCTTCCGACATAGTTTCGCCACGCACCTGGTGGAAGGCGGTGCGGACCTGCGGGCGGTGCAGGAGATGCTCGGGCATGCGAGCATCACCACCACGGAGATCTACACGCACCTGGATCGCGAATACCTGCGCAGCAACATCCTGCGCTTCCACCCGAGGGCTCGGAAGTGAGGTGCGCCGCCAATTAACGTTCGTTCACAGCAACCGTCCCGGCGCCACCGGTCCATCACAGGACCTGTATCGATCCCGTGCGGGTGGGCGTCCATTTGGTGAACGCAAACCCGTTCACCATGAAGAAGCTCCTGCTCCTTTGCCCGCTCCTGAGCGTGGCCGGCACCTTCGTACGCGCCCAGGCGGATTGGTGCATCCCCGAGGTCGATGTGGCCGGGGGGCACGAAGCGGGCATCGTCAACGTCACGTTGAACGGCATACCGGAGATCGATCGATCATCGCCATCGACCGAGGGCTACGTGCTGGCCGGTTCCGCCACCTCCTTGCTGAAGGGCGGGTTCTACACCCTGTCGATCAACAAGGTGTCCGGGTTGGAGTGCAGCGATAGCAACGTGCGCGTGTACATCGATTTCAATGGCGACCATGTGTTCAATGAAGGCACGGAGACGGTGGCGCTCTTGAACTATACCGCCGATGGCGTGGATGAGTTCACTTTCCTGGTACCGTACACGGCCGTGGAGGGCGCCACGCGCATGCGCGTGTGCCAGAAGGTGACCCCGGATTGCGGAGCGGTGAACATCAACGCGTGCGGGACCGGCGATACGGCCGGATACCATGGCGAGATCGAGGACTATGCGATCGCGATCAGCGGCCAGGTCGGGATCGGGGGACCGGACCAGGCACAACGGATCGATGTGCAGGTGCGTGATGGTTCACTTTGGCTGGATGTCGCACTGACCGGACCGGCCTTAACCAGCATCGAAGTGCTCGATGCCGCCGGGCGACGCGTACTTGCGAAGGATCTCGGGGATCTTGGCGCCGTGCCGGTGCGTGTGAACGTGGGACCGTGCCCCGCGACGGGACCGATGATCGCGCGCGTGCTGGTGGACGGTGCCCCCGTTGTGATCAAGTTCATGGGTCGAGGCTAGCGCTACAATCCGAGGTGCACGTGCAGGTGGCGCTCCAGCAGATCGCCCATGGACATGCCCGTGCGGAACCCGGGATCGCGGTGGAACTCCGCCAGTTCAGCGGCCAGGCCGTGTTCGTGCTCCGGAAGTGAAACGGTATCCCGGCGCATGACCGCAAGCAGGGCGTCGACCTGTTCCTGGGCCAGCC
>CAZFAW010000226.1:0-4960 GCA_964517015.1 uncultured Chryseobacterium sp. | reverse complement strand
CCGATCGCCCAACACGTGGCACACCACCAGGGTGAGCGGGATGATCGCCGCACCGACGAGCACCGTGAGCAGCAGCGAAGCCAGCCGGATGCGGCGCGGGTCCAGGCCCAGTTCGTGCCACGGCGCACGATCGATCAGGCGGTGTTGCACCAACGCGGTGAGGGCCGGCATCAACATGCACCCGCCGGCCAGCAGCATGTATGGGATCCCGCTGGTGGCACGCACGCCCAATGCCGCACCGATACCGGCCAGCATCCAGGTGGCGGTGAAGTTCAAGAACAGATAGGTGCGCAGGCGAGGGGGCACCGACATGGGCCGAACGTAGCGAAGGGTCGCGATACGCGCGAACGGATCACACGAGCGGTGGCCGGGCCGACCGGTTCAATCGTCGTGCGCGTGCCATTCGGCCGAGCTGCATGGCGTTTCCACCAGTCGCAGGGCGCACAGCGCCACATCCTCCGGCAGGCGCGAACGCAATCGCGGCACCATGTCCGCCAGCAGGTTCTCGCACGTGGGCTGGAACGGAACGAAGTGAAGCCGTTCGAACAGTGCCGAGCTTCCTGCTGCGAAGTGATCGCGCTCGCTGGCGTGCAGCACGAGGGAGTGGTCCAGGGGGGCGATCACCTCTTCGTTCACCAGGCGTTTGAGGTCGGTGAAGTCCATGACCATGCCCTGCTTGGGTGATGCGGGATCCGTGTTCGGGCGGCCGATCACCGTGACCTCGAGCGCATAGCTGTGGCCGTGCACCTGCGCACAGGCACCGTCGTGCCCGGTGAGCGCGTGCGCCATTTCGAACGTGAAGCGCCGCGTGATGCGGATGCGCAGCGAAGGGATCACGACCGGAGCGGTTCGAAGTGGGCGGTGAAGTGGCGCAGGAAACGCGGCTCCTTCACGATCCGGAACCCGTGGGCGTGGTCGCGCGTGCGCAATACTTCTTCGAAGGTTTCGGCCACGTATTCCATGTGGCTTTGCGTGTACACGCGCCGCGGTATGGCCAGGCGCACCAGCTCCATGGCCGCAGGCACGAGGGTTCCGTCCTTCGCGTAGGTGCCGAACATCACCGAGCCGATCTCCACGCTGCGGATGCCGGCCAGGCGGTACAGGGCGCACACCAGGGCCTGCCCGGGGTAGGTGTGCGGTGGCAGGTGCGGGTACAGCTTCTTCGCGTCGATGTACACCGCATGGCCACCGATGGGGCGCATGAGCGGAACCCCGAGCGTGTGCAGCTTCTCGCCCAGGAAGGTGGTGCTGCGGATGCGGTAGTCGAGGTAATGCGGGTCGAACACTTCGCCGAGCCCTGTGGCGATCGCTTCCATGTCGCGGCCGCTCAGCCCGCCGTACGTGGTGAACCCTTCGGTGATGATCAACGGGCTGGTGCACGCCTCGGCCAGTTCACCGCTGCGCAGTGCGAGGAACCCGCCCATGTTCACCAGCGCGTCCTTCTTGGCGCTCATCACGGCACCGTCGGCCAGGGCGAACATGCGCTGCGCGATGCTGCGGTACGGCACGCCTTCCATGCCGGCTTCGCGGTGCTGGATGAACCAGCTGTTCTCCGCGATGCGGCAGCAATCGAGCAGGAAGGGCACGCCGTGCCTGCGGCAGGCGGCGGAGACGAGCTCCGCGTTGCGCAGGCTCACGGGCTGCCCACCGCCGCTGTTGTTGGTCACCGTGAGGATCACGGCGCCCACCCTTCCCGCGTGTTCCGTGAGCAGGGCATCCAAGGCCGCGGTGTCCATGTTGCCTTTGAAGGGATGCAGCAGCGCGGGATCGCGGCCTTCGGCGATGGGGATGTCGATCGCCGTGGCGCCGGTGAACTCGATGTTGGCGCGCGTGGTGTCGAAGTGCGTGTTGCTGATGAACACCTTGTCCGGCCCGCCGAGGTGGCCATAGATGATGCGTTCGGCGGCGCGGCCCTGGTGCGTGGGCAGCACGTGTGCCATGCCGGTGAGGTCGCGTACGGCCGCTTCCATCCGTTCCCAGGAGCGCGAGCCGGCGTAGGCCTCGTCGCCTTCCATCACCCCGGCCCATTGGTGCGCGCTCATGGCGCTGGTACCGCTGTCGGTCATCAGGTCGATGAGCACATCGCGCGCGCGCAGGAGGAAGGGGTTGTAGTGGGCGTTCTTCAGCTGGTGCATGCGCTCGGCCTCGGTGCTGATGCCGATCGGCTCCACGCTCTTGATGCGGAAGGGTTCGATGATGGTGCGGTGCTCCACGGCCGCAAGGAACCGCGCGGGCGGACGGCGGAAGCTGATCTTCGTCAAGCGAAGGTCCGTCGGAAGCACAGGAGCGGGCGCTGTGCGGAAGGAGCGATCTTCGTGCATGGCCGCGACGGGTCCATGGCTGGCGTTCCTGGACGAGGCGGGCGATATCGCCCGGTTCACGGGGCGCTTTTTCCAGCAGGCCTTCCGTCCGCGCTTCGAGTGGCGCGAACTCCTGCGGCAGGCCTTCCTGAACGGGTACCGCTCGCTGCCGTTGGTGGCCATCACCGCCTTCATCATGGGCATCGTGCTCACCGTGCAATCGAGGCCCACGCTGGCGCGTTTCGGCGCGGAGACCATGTTGCCGGCCATGGTGTCGATCTCGGTGGTGCGCGAGATCGCACCGGTGATCACCGCCCTGATCTGCGCCGGCAAGATCGGATCGAGCATGGGCGCCGAGCTCGGCTCCATGAAGGTGACCGAACAGATCGACGCCATGGAGGTGAGCGGCACCAATCCCTTCAAGTACCTGGTGGTCACGCGCGTGTGGTCCACCGTGCTCATGGTACCCTTGCTGGTGGTGGTGGCCGATGCCATCGCGATCTGGGCCTGCTTCATCGGGGTGAACATGAAGGGCCTCACCACCTGGGCGTTGTTCCAGCAGCAGGTGTTCGATTCGCTCGTGTTCAGCGACGTGCTGCCCGCGCTGATCAAGTCGGTGTTCTTCGGCCTGGCGATCGGGGTGGTGGGCTGCTACAAGGGCTACACCACCGAGAAAGGCACCGAGGGCGTGGGCCGCTCCGCGCACAGCGCCGTGGTGGTGTCGTCGTTGCTGATCTTCATCCTCGACCTGCTGGCCGTGCAAGTGACCGAGATCATGGGCTACAACTGATGGAGACCGCTGCCGCCACCCTGATACCCGGGCCCGTTCCCCGGGAAGCCGGCACCGTGATCCGCATCCGCGGCCTGCACAAGGCCTTCGGTGCCAACAAGGTGCTGCAGGGCTTCGATCTGGACGTGCATCGCGGCGAGAACGTGATGGTGCTGGGGCGCTCCGGTTCGGGCAAGTCCGTGCTGATCAAATGCCTCGTGGGCCTGTTGCGCCCCGATGCGGGGAGCATCGAGGTGCTCGGGCAGGACGTGCTGGCGCTGGACCACGAGGCGCTGGATCGGCTGCGTGTGCGCATCGGCTTCCTCTTCCAGAGCAGTGCACTGTACGATTCCATGACCGTGCGCGAGAACCTGGAGTTCCCCCTGCGCAGGCATTGGATCGCCCGAACGCAGGCCGAGCGCGACGAACTGGTGCGCGAAGCGCTGGAGAACGTGGGCCTGGAGCACACCGCCGCGATGTACCCGAGCGAGCTCTCGGGCGGCATGCGCCGGCGCATCGGGCTGGCGCGCACCTTGATCCTGCGGCCGGAGGTCGTGCTCTACGACGAACCCACCACGGGACTGGACCCGATCACGGGGAAGGAGATCGTGGAACTGATCCTTCGCCTGCAGCGCAAGTACGGCACCTCCTCGGTGATCATATCCCACGACATGAACGTGGCGCGCCTGGCCGCAAACCGCGTGGCCGTGCTGATCGATGGCCGCAACCACGCCTGCGGCACCTACGAGGAACTGCGCGCCATGACCGATCCGCTCATCGAACGATTCTTCATCTTCATGTGATGGCACAGGAACGTTCCAGCAACATCAAGCTCGGCCTGTTCGTGCTCGCCGGTACGGCGGTGCTGGTGCTCGGGCTCTACATGCTGGGCAGCGAACGCGACCTCTTCAGCCGCACGATCGACGTGGTGGTCCGCTTCCGCGAGGTGAACGGGCTGCGCACCGGCAACAACGTGCGCTACGTGGGCATCGACGTGGGCACGGTGGGAGGGATCTCGATCATCGGTGACACACTGGTGGAGGTGGTGCTCAACATCCGGAAGGACGACGCCGACCACATCCGCCGCAACGCCATCGCACGCATCGCATCCGATGGGCTCATGGGCAACAAGCTGGTGGGCATCGAGCCCGCCGACACCACGGACGGGAGCGTGCCGTTCCTTGCCGACGGCGATACGCTGCGCACGGCACCGGGCCTGGACACCGACGCGATGCTGCGTTCGCTCGGGCGTTCCAACGACAACGTGGTGGCCATCACCAGCGACCTGCGTGCGCTCACCCGGAAACTGAACAGCGACCGCGGGCTGCTGCGCGTGCTGGGCGACAGCACCCTGGTGACCGATATCACCATGACGATGCACGAGATGCGCAACGCCGCCACCAACGCGCGTGTGCTAACGGAGCGCGTGAACGATGTGGTGCGCGGGTTGCAGGAGGGGAGGGGCGCCCTGGGTGCGCTGGCCACCGATACCACCGTGGACCGGCAGGTCCGCGCGCTGGTGACGGAACTGGAGCATGTGTCCGATTCGCTCGCGGGCGTGGCCGACCGCCTCGGTCGTTTCTCGGCGGGCCTGGACCGCGCAGGCGGCCTGGGCCATGCGCTCACGCGCGATACGGCGCTGGTCACCGATGTGAAGCGCGTGATCGCGAACCTGGACACGAGCTCCTCCACCCTTACAGAGGACCTGCGTGCGCTGCAACGCAACTGGTTCTTCCGGCGCTACTTCAAGGAGAAGCGGAAGGCCGCGGAGTGAGCAGCGGTCGCACGAACGCGGCGATCCTCATCGCCCCGATCGCGCACGGCGCCGCATGCGCTCGCTCGCCAGGAACAAGGCACCGATCAACAGCAGCGGCCCGCCGATCACCATGGA
>CAZFAW010000225.1:0-4968 GCA_964517015.1 uncultured Chryseobacterium sp. | reverse complement strand
CCCGTTCCGTTGGACAAGCTCTTCAACATCACACCCCTGAACAGCGAGCGCACCGAAACGGGCAAGATCCGCTATACCACGGGTGTGTACCTGGACATGGAGCGGGTGCGGGCCCGCAAGGACCGCTCCGTTGCACTGGGCGTGAAGGACGCCTTCGTCACGGCCTACCTCAACGGCAGGCGCATCCCCATGCGCGATGCACGTGCCTTGCTGGCCAGGTACGGCACGGGCATCCTCGCCGATCCCGCGATCGCCACGCCGTAGCCGTTCCGCTCGCTACCTTCGCGGAAACGCAAGTGGATCGTGAAGGCACACCATCGTCCGGAGGAAGCGCTGCTCGAGGAGGTGCTCCTTGAGAACGGGCCGGCGCGCGAACTGGTCCTTCACAACGACGATGTGAACACCTTCGCACACGTGATCCAGTGCCTGTGCGAGATCTGCGGCCACGATCCGATCCAGGCGGAGCAGTGCGCGTGGATCGTGCACCACAACGGCAAGTGCGGGGTGAAACGTGGCACGTTCGATGCGTTGGAGCCCATGTGCACCGCCTTGCACGAGCAGGGACTGAGCGCTGATATCGTTTGACCCCATGACCAAGAAGATCGTGCTGCTGGCAGCCGTGGTGCTGCTGGATGCCTGCGCCAAGGTGCCCATCACGGGCCGCAGGCAATTGAACCTGCTTCCGGAAAGCCAGATGATGGCCATGAGCCTGCAGGCCTACCAGGACTTCCTGCAGGAGAACGAGCCGGTGCCCGCCAGCGACACACGCGCGGAAATGGTGGGCCGCATCGGGAACAAACTGGCCTCCGCGGCCACCCAATTCCTCAAGGAGAACGGGGCCTCGGATCGCGTGGAGGGCTTCAATTGGGAGTTCCACGTGGTGGACGATCCCACGGTGAACGCCTGGTGCATGCCGGGCGGCAAGGTGGTGGTGTACACGGGCATCCTCCCGATCACGCAGGACGAGCCCAGCCTTGCGCTGGTGATGGGCCACGAGATCGCCCACGCCATCGCGCGGCACGGGACCGAGCGCATGAGCCAGGCGGTGGCCGTGCAGGGGGCCGGCATCACGCTCGATGTGCTATCCTCACAGCAGCCAGCGCTCACACGCGGCTTGCTGCTCCAGTCCTTCGGCATCGGCAGCCAGTTGGGCATGCTGGCTTACAGCCGCAACCACGAGAGCGAGGCCGACAAAATGGGCCTGGTGTTCATGGCCATGGCAGGCTACGATCCGCGTGTGGCACCCGCGTTCTGGAAACGCATGGCCGAACAAGGTGGGGCCAAGCCGCCCGAGATCCTCAGTACGCACCCCAGCGACGAGCGCCGGATCGCCGATCTCGAGGCGTACATGACCGAAGCGCTGAAATACTACAAGCACTGATCCCGTGCGGGCGGCACGCGGAGATCCTTACTTTCGCCGCGCATTCCAGGACCCGTAGCTCAACTGGATAGAGCATCTGACTACGGATCAGAAGGTTTGGGGTTCGAATCCCTACGGGTCCGCAGCATCGGAGGCATCGCGCAGGCGATGCCTTCTTCGTTCCCATGGGTACCGGTAGCATCGCTGTGATCGGGGGTGGGGCGGCAGGATCCTTCGCCGCCATTGCCGCCCGCGCGCACCACCCGAAGGCCCGCATCTCCATCCTGGAGAAGAGCGACAAGGTCCTGGCCAAGGTCCGGATCAGCGGGGGAGGGCGGTGCAACGTGACCCATGATCAACCCCTTGCGAAGCGCTTCGCGCAACACTATCCGCGCGGCGAGCGCTTCCTGCGAAAGGTGTTCGAGCAGTTCGCCATGCCGCAGACCGTTGCGTGGTTCGCGGCGCACGGTGTTCCATTGAAGACCGAGGCGGATGGACGCATGTTCCCTGTCACCGACGACTCCGCCACCATCGTCGATCGATTGCTGGCGTCGTGCACGGAAGGGGAGGTGGACATCGTGCGGCATGCCCGGGTCATCGGAATGCAACGGGTCGGCGTGCGATACCGGTTGCAACTGGCGCACGGTGCGGAACAAGTGCACGACAAGGTGATCGTTGCCGCGGGCGGACATCCGACCGCCCCAGCCTATGCGTGGTTGGAACGCCTCGGGCACACGGTCGTTCCACCGGTGCCCTCGCTGTTCACCTTCAACCTGGAGCAGCCGATGAAGGAATTGATGGGGGTGGTGGCGCCGCATGCCCGGGTACGGATCGAAGGCACTGGGCTGGAGGCCGAGGGCCCGGTGTTGATCACCCACTGGGGATTGAGCGGGCCGGCGGTGCTGAGGCTCAGCGCATGGGGCGCGCGCGAATTGAACGCACGGGACTACCGGTACGTGGTACGTGTGAATTGGACCGGAACGAACGAGGCGGAAGTGCGCCTCCGCATGATCCAGGAGAGCGCCCTCCACGGCGGACGCACCCTTGCGAACGCGTCGCCGTTCGAACTGCCAAGGCGCCTCTGGTCGCACCTGCTCGAACGCGTGGGGATCGACGCGGGGCGGCCCCTTTCGTCGCTGGGCCGAAAGGACCGCGACCGGTTGATCGACCTGTTGGTGAACGACCGGCATGCGGCCGCGGGGAAGACGACCTTCAAGGAGGAATTCGTTACCGCAGGAGGGATCTCCCTGAACGAGGTGGACCCGGTCACGATGGAAAGCCGGGTCCTGCCCGGGGTCCATTTCGCCGGCGAGGTGCTCGATATCGACGGGATCACCGGCGGGTTCAACTTCCAGGCGGCCTGGTCCACGGGTTGGATCGCGGGCCGTTCGGCTGCATTGGGCCTGGAATGAGAACGCCGCCCGGAGGGGGCGGCGTTCCCTAACGCATTCGCTGGATCACTGCACCGTGAAGCGTTGTACGGTAGTGCCGCTCGCGGCGCGCAGGCTCACGAGGTAGGACCCCGCAGCCAGGCCCAGTTCGCGGGCATCCAGGTCCATTCGACCCATGGATCCGCCGTTCGCTGCGCGGGAGAGGAGCAACCGGCCGCTCATGTCGCTGATCGTCAGTTCAACCGCCGAGGCGGTGGACAGTGCGTAGTTCACCGTGAAGCCGCCGTTCGCGGGGTTGGGGTAAATGGCCATGTTCGGCGCCTGGCCGATCTCGGGTACCGATACCACCCCGCTGATCTGGATATCGTCCACGTAGATGTTGTTGGAGAACTCGCTCGAGTTGTACACGAACTTCAGGCGCACGTTGGGATCCTCGAAGCTCGGGCCCAGGCTCACCGTGGCTTGTTTCCATTCTGTGGGCCCGCTCGGCACATAGTACGCTCCCGACGCCCCGTTGGTGACCAGGTCCTCCTCGTCGATGGTGGTCCGCAGGATCCACGATTCGCCGCAGTCGGATGAGAAGTAGACCTGCAGGTTCTCCGACATGTTGTCCACCGAACCGGTCTGTGTGGTGTACGCATACCAGAAGGTCAGCTGCATGCCGCTGATGTTGCTCAGGTCGAGCGAGGGTGAAACCAGTTCATCGATGTCGCCTCCACCATCATCGATCAGGAAATCGTTCGGGCCGGCGTGGTTGTAGCCGTTCATCACCACGCAGGCATTGCCCGTATGGCCCACACCCTCCACACGCTGCCACGCCGTGAGGTTCATGTCCCAGTTTTCGGAGATCCACTGGTAGTAGTTGGAGGGATCCTCGAAGCTCTCGTACAGCAGACCCGGTCGCTCCGGCCAACTGTCGGTCACCAGCACGGCGAATTCGTCCGTTTTCGTATCGGATCCGGCGGAATTGGTCACGGTCAAGGTCACGGTCTTCCAACCGGGTGTGTTGAAGGTAACGAGCGGGTTCTGCGCCGTGGACGTGGAAGGCGTGCCGTCCTGGAAGGTCCATTCCCATGCGGTCGGGGTGGCGCGCGCGTGGTTATCGTGGAAGCGTACGCTCGCACCCTGGCAGATGTACCGGTCTTCTGGATAGAAGGCGGCGACCGGTGTGCAGGTCTGGCCGGGGGCCGTTTCCGTGCCGGTGAATTGGAGGTTGGCGGCGCTCCAGAGGTTGCTGCGGCCGGAAGTATTGCTCGCCAAAGCCGCGCGCATGCGCAGTTTCTGCCCTTCGGTGAACATCATGGAGCAGTAGGAGTAGTCCATGAAGTTCTGGAAGTTCTCGTAGATGGCCGGGTCGCACACGCGGCTGGCCGTGGGGGCGGGGCAATAGGCCCAGCCTTTGGTGATCGGGGTGTCGTCCACTCCGTCATCGCCGCAGGCCACGCCCGGATCGTTGGTGCTGCCCCAGGGGTGCGAGAGATCCAGCCAGTGCCCGATCTCGTGGGTGAGGGCGCGCGAGGTGCCGGGACTGCTGGTGCCGATGCTTCCCACGTAGTCGTGCAAGATGATCACCCCATCGGCCAGGGCGAGCAAACCACCGCTCACCGTTCCGGGGTAGTAGGCATAGCCGGCCACGCCATCCTCCATTTTGTCGCAGGTCCACACGTTCAGGTAGCGATCGCGGTACCACGGGTTCAGCTTGGACCCATTGTCGCCCTGGAAGGTCTCGATGGTCTGGATGCGGTCGATGCCGTTGGTGCAATTGCCCAGGGGGTCCTTGGTGGCCAGGCGGAATTCCAGGTGGATGTTCCCTTCGATGGCCTCGAACCCGCAGCAGGCGGTGCTGGCATCGGAATTCAGCAGGTTGTAATCCTCGTTCAGGATCCGCACCGCATCGAAGATCTGTTCGTCGCTGATGTTCTCCGGGCCGTTCATGTGCAGCACGTGGAACACCATGGGGATCACCAAGGTGGTGTCGTCGGCACGCTCGCCGGCGTGTGCATCGACGTAGTCGCGGATCCATTGCTCCAGTTCGGCCTCGCGCTCCAGGATGGAGGGATCGTTGGCGATGGCCTCTTGTCGCGCGCGGTCCGCACCGCACTTGAAAGGCGACTGGGCGTTCAGCAGGGTGGTACCGGCAACGGCCAGGGTCAGCAGGGTAATGGTCCTTTTCATGAAGAGGTCGAGGTTCGGTTCGCTACAAGGTGGCGCCAAGAT
>CAZFAW010000224.1:0-4971 GCA_964517015.1 uncultured Chryseobacterium sp. | reverse complement strand
CAGCGGCGAACATGGCGGCCTCCCAGATCTGCCCTTCCTGCAATTCGCCATCGCCATGCAGGCTGTATACGAGGTGGCGATCCCCGTTCAGGCGCTTGGCCAGCGCGGCACCGATGGCCACGCTCAACCCCTGTCCCAGGCTGCCGCTGGCCATGCGCACCCCTGGCAGGCCTTCGTGGGTGGTGGGGTGGCCTTGCAAGCGGGAATCGAGCTTGCGGAAGGTCTTCAGTTCTTCCACCGGGAAATAGCCGCTGCGGGCCAGCACGCTGTACCACACGGGGCTGATGTGGCCGTTGCTCAGGAAGAAGAGGTCCTGCCCGATGCCGTTCATGGTGAACACGCGCGGATCGTGGCGGAGCAGATGGAAATAGAGGGCCACGAAATATTCCGTGCAGCCGAGCGATCCACCGGGGTGCCCGCTCTGGCAACCGTGCACCATGCGGATGATATCGCGTCGCACTTGCTTACAGATGCGAACAAGGTCGTCGGTCGAAGCGCGGGAAGCCAGGGCCGGCGAAGGGGCGGACATGACGGGCAAACGGGTGTGGGATGGAGACGACGAAAGTACCCGGGGTGGCACCATGCCTTCCGGACCTGTGGAAAAGTGCTGAAAAGTGAAGGGCCGCTGCGGTGCGGCCCTTCGTGCGTCCGATTGCGCGGTGCTAGTGGATGCTGAGCTTCTTTTCCAGGTCCTCCAGGTAGCCACGGAACTGCTTGTCCGTTTCCTGCAGGTTGTTCACCGTGCGGCAGGCATGCAGCACGGTCGCGTGGTCCTTGCCGCCGCAGTGCGCGCCGATGCTCGCCAGGGAGCTCTTGGTCATCTTCTTGGCGAAGTACATGGCGATCTGCCGGGCCTGCACCACCTCGCGTTTGCGGGTCTTGCTCTTCAACAGTTCGATCGGCAGGTCGAAGTAATCGCACACCACCTTCTGGATGTAATCGATCGACACCTCGCGGGCGGTGTTCTTCACGAACTTGTCGATCATCTGCTTCGCCAGGTCCAGCGTCACCGCCTTCTTGTTCAGTGAGCTCTGGGCGATCAGGCTGATCATGGCGCCCTCCAGTTCGCGGATGTTCGTGGTGATGCTGTAGGCGAGGTATTCCACCACTTCCTTGGGCAGTTCGATGCCCTCGGCGTACATCTTCTTCTGGAGGATCGCGATGCGCGTCTCCAGGCCGGGTGTCTGCAGGTCGGCGCTCAGGCCCCACTTGAAGCGGGAGAGCAGGCGCTGCTCCATGCCGGCCATTTCCACCGGCGCCTTGTCGCTGGTGATCACGATCTGCTTGTTGTTCTGGTGCAGTTCGTTGAAGATGTGGAAGAAGATGTCCTGGGTCTTCTCCTTGCCGGCCAGGAACTGCACATCGTCGATCAGCAGCACGTCCATCATCAGGTAGAACTGCTGGAAATCGTTCACGGTGTTGTTCTTCACCGCCTCGATGAACTGCTGCGTGAACTTCTCGGCGGGTACGTACAGGATCGACTTCTCCGGGTGGTTCTTGCGGATCTCGATCCCGATGGCGTGCGCCAGGTGGGTCTTGCCCAGGCCCACGCCGCCATAGATCAGCAGCGGGTTGAAGGACGTGCCACCGGGCTTGTTGGCCACGGCGAAGCCGGCGCTGCGGGCCAGGCGGTTGCAATCGCCTTCGATGAAGTTCTCGAAGCTGTAATGCGCGTTGAGATGGCTTTCCACCTTCACCTTCTTCAGTCCGGGAAGGATGAAGGGGTTCTTGATCGGCAGTGTCGCCTCCACGGGCATCGACACGGCGGGGTTGCGCACGTCGCGTGCATTGCCGGTCGGCATCTTCACGGTGTACGGGTGGGCGCTCTGGTAGCCGTTCTCCATGATGATGGAGTACTCCAGACGCCCTTCGGCCCCAAGCTCTTTGCGGATGATCTTCTTCAGGAGCGTGATGTAGTGCTCCTCCAGCCACTCATAGAAGAACTGCGATGGCACCTGGATGGTGAGGACGTTCTCGTGCAGCTTCAGTGCCCTGATCGGTTCGAACCAGGTCTTGAAGCTCTGCTCGCTGACGTTGTCCTTGATCACGTCCAAGCACCGCTCCCAGATCCTCTCATGGTCCTTCTTCATGGGCAAGCAGGGATGATCGTTGGTGCGATGGTGTTCGTTGGTCCGCGCGATCGTTCAGCGGTGTGCTCGACGTTGCGGGCGGCAAATATGGACCGAAGGAAGTGAAAAAAAAACGCGGCGTGCTCTTGCCGGGCCGGATTTTTTTCCCTTGACGCGAGCGTGCGCGCCGATCGTCGCAAATCCTTGTCCGGCGCGGCCTGCCGAAGATGCGGAGCGATCGCTCGATCGCACGGGCCGGATCCGGATCGCTTGCGCGCACCGATCCCCGCGGCGCGCAAGCGATCGTTCCTCCATGTGCATGATCATGACCGGTGCCCGAAGTGGTCGTGAAGTTACGGGGTGCGGGAGATACGTTGCAAGCGGCCTTCAGCGATCTTCGCCAGGCCATGTTCCAACACGACCATCCGGTACGCGTCCGGTACGGCGAGACCGACCAGATGGGGTACGTGTACTATGGACGCTACGCCGAGTTCTTCGAGGTGGGCCGCGTGGAGACCATGCGCGCTCTGGGCATTTCGTACAAGCAGCTGGAGCAGGAGGGCGTGCTGCTGCCTGTGCACGAACTGCATGTGCGCTACCACAGGCCCGCACGCTACGACGATGCGCTCACCATCCGTACCACCATCGTGGCGCGACCCACCGTGCGGATCGTGTTCCGCTACGGGTTGTACGATGCGGCCGGGGTGCTGTTGACCGAAGGAGAGACGACGCTCGTGTTCGTGGATGCGCGAACGGGCCGTCCGCGTCAGGCGCCCGAACACCTGCTTGCCGCCCTCGCTCCCTATTTCAATTGATCGACCACGGCGCCGCGCAGGCCCCATGCCCGTGCGAACGATCCCGCCAGCGATCGCGGCACCGCAACCGTCATCTCGCAAACGGCGGCGAACGTGCCGTGCAACACATGACCGCCGGCGCGCAAGACGTCGTTGCGGATCGCGCCCACCAGGTCGTGCCCGCAGCGCACGTGCAACCCGACCACGATCACCTTCTCCACGATGGTGTTCGCGGCGAGCGCGACGGCAGCGGCATCGCCGTAGGCCCGCACCAGCCCTCCTTTTCCCAACAGCGTACCGCCGAAGTAACGGGCCACCACCACCGCGCAATCGGTGAGACCGGCGCCCTGGATGCGCCGAAGGATCGGGCGGCCGGCCGTGCCGGCAGGCTCCGCGGCATCGTGCGCGCGCGTGCGTTCGCCTTCGGGGCCCAGTACCCAGGCGTAGCAATGGTGCCGCGCGCGGTGGTGCT
Organism: uncultured Chryseobacterium sp.; assembly: GCA_964517015.1. Classification (GTDB taxonomy): domain Bacteria; phylum Bacteroidota; class Bacteroidia; order Flavobacteriales_F; family PHOS-HE28; genus PHOS-HE28. The sequence goes on along the minus strand of CAZFAW010000224.1, from coordinate 1,636 downwards.
CCTTCGCGATCGCTTCCGCTCGCTCCTTGAACGCCTGTTCGGAAACGATGGGGAAGGCGAACGCAAGGAAGCGGCTCGCCTTCTCGCGCACCTGGCCCTCGCTTTCGGTGGCCAGGGTAAGGAACCGGTCCCCGGGCGATCCTGCCGCTACCATGCCCACACGGGATCGGGTGCCGCTCCGTTCACGTACAGCTCGATCCGATCGCCGGCACTTTCGATCGTACGCACCGCAGGAGCTGCGATGCGCGGTGCAAGGGTCCCGCCGCCGAAGTGCCGCGGACCGGTGATCACACGGGCTTCATCCCATAGGCCGGATCCCAGGAACGCTTGCAGCACGGTGGCACCGCCCTCCACCAGGATGGATGCGATGGGCGGCAGACCGAACCGGGCGAGCCCGATCGCCGACGAGAGTTGCTCGTGCAGCAGCGCGTGCAGCACCTCGGCGAGATCCTGCCCGGGTGCGATCGTGATCACGTCGGCAGGTTGCGGGCCATGCAGCGTGCTGGTGACGAGGAGCGTGCGCGCCGCGCCATCGTACACGCGTGCTGTTGCCGCCGTGCGGCGTGCGCGATCGATCACCACTCGAACGGGCGAACGGCCCTGCACATGCCGCACGGTGAGCTGTGGATCATCGGAGATCACGGTGCGCCCACCGACCAGGATGGCCTGCTCTTCGCTGCGCCATCGGTGCACCAGCACGTCCGTGGCGGGTGAACTGATGGAGGCCCTTCGGCCGTGATCGTCCATGAAGCCATCCGCGGAACGCGCCCATTTCAGCACCACGTAAGGTCGGCGTCGGGTGTGCAGCGAGAGGAATCGTCGGTTCAACCAACGAGCCTCCTCGGCGCACACGCCCAAGTCCACTTGAATGCCTGCGGCACGTGCTTTCTCCAGACCGCGCCCGTTCACCTCGGGGTTGGGGTCGCCGTGGGCCACGATCAGCCGTTGCGATCCGCGTTGGATCAACAGGTCCACGCAGGGCGGTGTCTTTCCGTGATGCGCGCAGGGTTCCAGGTTCACGTACAAGGATGCACCCTCGGGCGCGCGGTGCCCACCGAACGCCGCGAAGCACTCCACCTCGGCATGGGGGCCGCCGAACGCGCGGTGCCAGCCTTCGGCAAGGCACCGGTCGTCCTTCACCAGCACGGCGCCCACCATGGGGTTCGGTGCCACCCGGCCCGCGCCGTTGCGCGCCAGTTGAAGGGCGCGCCGCATCCACTTCGCATGCAGCGCGGCGCCATCGGACATGCGGCGAAGGTAGCGGGACGGGGTCCCTACTTTTGGCACATGCGCACGCCCGACAATCGCGTAGGCAGTGTGATCGAACGCTATCGGCTCGACCTCGCCCCGCTGTATCCGGAGGCCGAGGTGAGGGCCATCGTGCGTACCGTGTTCCACGAACGCCTGGGTTGGGATGCGAGCGATCTGGAACTGCGCAAGCAGGGCGCGTTGAGCGAGAGCGAACTGCTCCGCGTCTACCTGCCGCTGCAGCGACTGGCCACGGGCGAACCGGTGCAATACGTGCTCGGAGGAACGCACTTCCACGGCTTGCCGTTGAAGGTGGGACCCGCCGTGCTCATCCCTCGCCCGGAGACCGAGGAACTCGTGGACCATATCCTGGCCGACCGGTCGCAGC
>CAZFAW010000223.1:0-4992 GCA_964517015.1 uncultured Chryseobacterium sp. | reverse complement strand
GCGACGAGGACCAGATCGGCGCCAGTTATCCCGAACTGGAATGGGCCATGGACCTGCGGGAACGCGGCATAGACCCTTCGACGCTCGCGCTCACCGAGCGGCAGCTGAAGGTGTTGGCCATCTTCGATCGACGAAAGGCCGCGAACCGCCATAAAATGGTCCCGATCCCTGTGTGTGCGATCCCGCCGGCGCTGAGGGCCTGATCAGAGGCGTCCGAGCCTGCGCATCACGGCATCCACGGCGGAGAGCTTCACGCCGAAGCGGCGGACGAAGAAGATGCGGAAGTTGCCCACGCTCCAGCCGTAAACCGCCTCGGGCGCCAGGCCGGTCTGGCTCTGTTCGTTCACGTACGACAGGCCCACGTTCGTGCGCGCGCTGTTGGAACCGGCGGCAACGCGGCCCTGGCTCCGCAGGTTCGGCCCCCAATGCACGCGGCGTTGGTAGCCCTCGTCCCCACCCGCTTCCTGGATCACGCTACGGACCAGTCCCAGCCCCAGGCAGGCCGTGAAGGAGAGGTACACATGCCGGTGGATGACGAAGGTGTGGGCATAGCCCCCCATCGCGCCCAATTCCACTTGATCGATGCGGCGGAACCGCAACGGCGCGCGCCAGAGGCTGTCCACGGCATCGGGGATCACCGACCGCTCGGCGCGCACGCCCTGGTACACCAGATTGCCGCCCACCAGCCACGAGCCGGCGCTCTTGCGCTGCCACGCATCCTGGTTGAAGGCGGCCCGGTAGCTGAACCGCCGGTTGTTGCGGATGTGCAGCACCGTGGCGCCCAGGTTGCGCTGGCGGATGTCCGGCCGCAGCCGGTCCTGGGCAAGGGCCTGTGTGTAGACGGGGGCCAGGTCATCGAAGTCGGCGAACGAGAGCTGATCGATGTAGTACCCACGGTAGAGTTGCGCGAAGAGGTTGATCGCGAACCGGCGGCCGTACATGTTCCCCTGCGCGTCGATGTAGCTGGTGCTGCCGCGCAGGCTGTCGTCGCGGTTCAACGCCGGAACGCCCACGCCCATGTTCAGCGTGAGCGCGCGATAACTGGCACCCACACCGAAGTTCACATTGGTATTGGGACGGTATTCGATGTGGCTCCCCATGCGCCGATCGTCCACATCCACCGCATTGAACTTGGTGCTGAAGTACGCACGCGCGGTGAGCAGGTGCGTGTAGTCCACCACGTACGTGCTGTCGAACCCTCCGTTCTCCAGGGGAACGCGCAAGCTGTCCTGCGCACGGGCACCCCATGCTGCCAGGAGGAGCAGGATGGAAAGCGCATGTGCCGTGGCAACGGACCCGATCATCGCGTGGGCAAAGGAACGCGTGCCGTGCGCACGCTTCAACGCAAAACTTCGTCCATCACCCGCTCCAACACGCTGCCTCCGAAGAAAATGTTCACACCCGCGCCCACGACCAGTCCCGGCAGGACGGGGTAACGCGCGGGATCGGCATCGCCGAAGCGCACGGCGTGCGCAAGTGCGTAGGCCGCTTCGCCCCGGACCTGCACATGCGCACCCGCCTTGTGGCGCACCTGCAGGAACGCGCGCAGGGCGGCGTGGTCCATGTTCGAGCGATCCTCGCCGGGCCATTGGATCCCGCTGCGGAAGGCATCGAACCCGACGCCTGCCAGGAACCGTGTACGCGCATGCGGTCGAAAGCCCACGGCCAGTTGAACGGGCAGCAGGTATTGGAACGACCACTCCTTGCCCAACGGTGCCGTGCCGCCGAGGAAGGGCACGGGAAGGGTGAGCCGGTCGGCATACGACAAGGCGAGGCCGTAGAAGAACTGGCGGCGCAGGCCGTTCACGTGCAGCTGCCCGATCACGGCATTGCACCGCAACGCCGCACGATCGAAGGTGGCGTCCTCCTCGCTCACGTTCACGTTCGCGCTCCAGAACAACACGCGGTACTTCCTGGTGAGCTTCACGCCCAGCATACCGAGGCTGGCGGAGTACAGGTTGCGCGTTGCCGCACTGTCGAACCCCAGTTCGACCTGCCGCACGCCCACGCGCACATTGCCCAGCACTTGCGAGGCCTGCACCCGGATGCTCTTCTTCAGCAGGTCGCCAAGGCCGCGCGCCGAGGTGTCCAGCTTCATCCCCACATCGAAATGGGAACGGATGGGGAAGGTGATCACCGCCGTTCCGTCCGTGGAACCGAAATGGCCGCTGGTATCGCGGAAAGCCGCCTCCGGCATGTACCGGCCCTCCAGGCGAAGGCGCGGGCGGAAGATCTGTTCGAACTGCTCCAGATCGAAGGTCTGGGCGCGAACCAGCGATGCGCTGAACACGAAGACCAGGAGCAAGCTCTCTCTGCAAGGGATCATGATGCGAAATTCGGGCTCAATCCCCACCGATGGGTCCGCCGCCCAACAGCAGAGCGAAGAGGTACGCACCGTACAGGTGGTAGCTGGCGAGAAGCAGGATCGCCAACACGATCGGACCGCCAAGGCTGGCCTTCTTTCGTCCGCGACGCCAGAGCAGGATCATGCGAACAATGCAGAAGATGGCATTGGCAACGATCAGCGCGGCGCTCGTCCAAGCGCAACCGGTCCAGATGTGCACAGCGGTTTCGTCATCGCGGGAGCGTACCGCTACCGTGGCGATGAACACGAGCACGGCATTCAGCACCATGTTGATGACCAGGACGAGGAACTGCATGGGTGCTCACCCGATCGACCAGGTGTGCTCCCCTTTGAGCAACGCATCCAGATCGCCAATACCCTTTGCCTCCTTGGATCTTCGCACCTGCGCCTGCATCTTCTCCTCGTGGGTGGGGCGGTCGGCCACATAGAACACGCCGAAGGGTCGCGGGAATCCGTTCTCAACACGCGGATCGTCGAACAACCGCACCAGGATCGAGGCCTTGAAGTTGTCGCGTTCGTCGTGGATCCAGCACTCGTTCGCGGAGAACCCGGGGCCGATGTCGATGATGCGCGGCTTCATCTCCTTGATGCAGATGCCCTTGGTCCCGTTCGCGAAGGTGAGCGGCTTGCCTTGTTCCACGAACAGGCTGTGCATCGGCTTCGTCGCCTTCTCGGTGAAGGTCTCGAAGGCGCCGTCGTTGAACACGTTGCAGTTCTGGTAGATCTCCACCAGGGAGGTGCCGCGGTGAGCGTCAGCGCGTGCCAGAACCTCGCGCATGTGCTTGGGGTCACGGTCCATGCTGCGGGCGATGAAGGTGCCGTCGGCGCCCTTCACCAAGGCGAGCGGATTGAACGGATGGTCCGTGCTACCCATGGGCGTGCTGCGCGTCACAGCACCTTCGGGTGAAGTGGGCGAGTACTGCCCTTTCGTAAGGCCGTAGATCTCGTTGTTGAAGAGCAGCACGTTCACGTCCACGTTGCGGCGCAAGAGGTGGATGATGTGGTTGCCGCCGATGCTCAGTGCATCGCCGTCGCCGGTGATCATCCACACGCTCAGCTCAGGACGCACGCTGCGCAAGCCGCTCACTATGGCCGGTGCGCGGCCGTGGATGCCGTGCAGGCCGTAGGTGTCGAGGTAGTACGGGAAGCGCGAACTGCAACCGATGCCACTGACGAAGACGACCTCCTCCTTCTTCCTTCCGCTCTGCTCCAGCAGTGTTTGCACCTGTTTCAGGATGCTGTAATCGCCACAGCCCGGGCACCAGCGCACTTCCTGATCGCTGGAGAAGTCGATCTTCTCCTGCAGGAGGGTCCCGTTCGTGGTGTTCATGCGTTGAGGAGGTGCAGCGCGGCGGAGCGGATCTCCTCGCTGGTGAAGGGCAGGCCCTGGATCTTGTTCAGTCCCTGGGCGTCGACCAGGAATTCGGCGCGCAGGAGCTGGCGGAGCTGGCCGCTGTTCATCTCCGGCACGAGCACCTTCCGGTACTTCTTCAACAGCGGGCCGAGCCCCTTGTTGAAGGGGAACAGGTGCCGCAGGTGCACATGCGCCACGGGGTGCCCCTCCTTTTGCAGTTCGAGCGCGGCGGTGCGGATGGCGCCGTACGTGCTGCCCCAACCGACGACCAGGAGTTCCCCTTCGGGCGGGCCGCTATCGAGCCGGATGGGTTTGAACCGATCGGCGATGCGTGCCACCTTCTCGGCCCGCAGGCGCACCATCCGTTCGTGGTTCATCGGCTCGTAACTGATGTTCCCGGTGCGGTCCTGCTTCTCGATGCCACCGATGCGGTGTTGCAATCCGGCCTGACCGGGCAGCGCCCATGGACGCACGCCGCGTTCATCGCGCAGGTATGGCAGGAAGCGATCGCCGTCGTTCGCCTTGTCGATGAACGGCGCATGGATGTCTGCGAGGTCCTTTGCGTTGGGGAACCGCCACGGTTCCGCTCCATTGGCGATGTACCCGTCGGTGAGCAGGATCACGGGCGTCATGTGCTCGATGGCGATCTGCACGGCTTCGAAGGCCATGTCGAAGCAATCGATCGGTGTGCTCGCCGCGATCACGGGGATCGGGGCTTCACCGTTGCGGCCGTGCACGGCCTGCCATAGATCGGCCTGTTCGGTCTTGGTGGGGAGGCCCGTGCTAGGACCGCCGCGCTGCACGTTCACGATCACCAGCGGGATCTCCAGCATGAAGGCCAGGCCCATGGCCTCGGTCTTCAGCGCGATGCCCGGGCCGCTGCTCGCGGTGACACCGAGCGCGCCACCGTAGCTGGCGCCGATGGCGGAGCTGATCGCCGCGATCTCGTCCTCGGCCTGGAAGGTGAGCACGCCGAAGTTCTTGTGGCGCGAGAGCTCGTGGAGGATGTCGCTCGCCGGCGTGATCGGATAACTGCCGTAGAAGAGGTCGAGCTTCGCCTTCTGCGCGGCCGCGATCAACCCCAGCGCAACGCCCTGGTTGCCGGTGATGCTGCGGTAGGTGCCTTTGGGCATCGGCGCGGGCTTCACCTCGAAGCGCGTGGTGAAGGTCTCGCTGGTGTCGCCGTAGTGGTAGCCGGCCTTCAGCGCGCGCAGGTTGGCGTCGAGCAGCTCGGCCTTCTTCCCGAACTTCTGCTGCAGGAAGCGCTCGCTGT
>CAZFAW010000222.1:0-5014 GCA_964517015.1 uncultured Chryseobacterium sp. | reverse complement strand
GCAGGTAGAAGTTGCGCCAGGAGTCCACCACTTCGTGCGCATAGGGTTTCACGTAGTTCACCAGTTCGCCCGTGGGTTGCATGTCCACGCGGATCAAGGTGTCCTCATTGGTGCTGCTCGTGTCGTTGAGGCGCACCACGAGGGAGACCTTCGAGTCTTCGCCAATGAACGCCCGTGGCACCCCGCCCTCCGTGTAGTACTCGATCTGCGGCACCGTATCGCCATCGGTATCGATCAACTGGCCATCGTTCCTCCAGAACGCGACCGACTTGCTGAAGGCTTCTCCACGGCCATCGGGCGGCAGCTACGGCGTTTGGGCGTGCAGTGCCGTGGCGAGGAGCAGGGCGAGGGGAAGGACCGTTCTCATGGCAGCGGGTGTTCGGAAGTGGTCTTGTGCATTCGTTGGACCGGTGCGCCTAATGCTCGCATTCCGTCGGCGGACACCCCGGGTACCTGCGGACCACCAGACGCTCCAACGCCCATCGTGGGATACACGATACAGGGGTGGTCGCTGCGAACTGGCAGGCCCGGGATGTCGCGCCCTGACGAACGGCCCATGGATCCGTGCATGCGTGCGGCGGGAGAGAACGGCCGCCCGAAGGCGGAAAGGGCGATCAGCGACAGCAGGGCCGCCGCCAGCGCCAGTTCCAATCGCTTCGAGAATCGCATGCTGTTCGTGTCCATTGGGCCGGGACGAAGCGAAGCATCCGGACACTGGCCCACAAGAGTGATTCACACGGGGTGGGGGCGTGTAAATGACGGGGGCGCACCCCCGTCATTTACACGGTATGCACTACGGGTGTTCGCACGGTGCCCGGAAAAGGGGGAGGGATCATCGCACGCCGCGCGGGATCATGCCGGCGAACCCATCGAACGGCGGACGCTCCCGGCGCCTTCCCCACCGCCAGCTGCTCCACAGCCCGGGAAGGTTGGAACGGGAAGGTCCTGGAGCGTCACGCCTTGTCGATGACCGGTGGGATCCAAGCGGCTGCACGGTGGCGCGGATCGTCCGAACGCGGCGAGCAGGACCAGCGACAGCAGGGCCGCCGCCAGCAGCAGTTCCGTTCGTTTTGTCCGTTGCAATGCGGGTCGGGTTGGAGCGCCGGTGCGAAGCGACGGTTCTTGTGCATGCGCCACAATGGGTGTTCACACGGGGTGCACCCCCGTGATTCACACGGGGTACACCCCCGTCATTTACACGGGGCGCACCCCCGTGATTCACACGGGGTACACCCCCGTGATTCACACGGGGTGAGGGATCGCGAAGCCCCCTTTCTTGGGGGCGGAACAACCCAACCCTCCCATGAACACACACGGAACCCCCTCTTCCCGCCTGGCACGCCTCGGCGCCTCCTGTGCGATCCTCGTGCTCGCCGCGTGCGGCGGTACATCGTCCGGTCCGGATACCGCGAACCTTGCAGCAGCAGCCCTACCGGCAGCCGCGCCGCCGCCGCCACCCCCCGGTGTACCGGCGAACCATGCGGTGCCGCGGTGCATGCTCGACAGCCTCCATGCCCAGTTCGATGCGCGCTTCTGCTTCAACCAGACCACGGGGTGCGTGCCCCTGCCCGGATCGGTGTTCGATGTGCCGTTGCAGGAAGTGATCGCCATGGTGAACGCCACCACGGTGGATACACCGGACCTGCGGGGTGTCTGGATGCAATACGGCCTGGATGGAACAGGGAATTTCGTGGCCGGCTTCCGGGTGCCGCTGCTGCACCCCACGGGCCCGGGCGCCTTCTCCGTCGATACCACCGGCACCACGTTCTACTCCCGCAATACGGCCGACCAATTGCGCGCTTCCTCCTATACCGCCTGGGCGAACGGACCGCTGGCCACCTATTTGAGCAAGGTGATGGTACGGCGCAGACCCGGCGCCTCGCCCAGCCCCCTGAACCCCGCGGAATTGAAGGACCGCACCAGCTACCTGCTACCTTGGGAAACCGTGCTGCAAGCCATGGTGGTCAGCAATGCCGATTCGATCAACGCCAACACGCGGCTGGTGCTCGCGTGCATCGCAGAGAACCGGATGGCGCCCGCCGATCCTCCTGCGAACGACCTGCGCCACCACCTGGTGATCTACCTGCGCAACGGGTCCAATATCCTGGTGGACGGCCGGGTGTATCCGAACACGCCGTTCCATTTGAAAGGATGCGACATGGGTGCGCCCTGCCCCACGAGCTGCATCGAATTCGCATACAGCGACAAGGTTCCACCGACCTGCAGGTGAGCCGATGGGCGAGAGCACGCGCAACCCATGATGCCCCTTGCGACCCTCGCCAGCGTGGTGCTGACGTGCGTGTGCTGGTTGCGGATCCCCCGCCCGCGCGGGGCGTTCTGGAACCGCGTGGGCGTGCTTTTCCTGGTGGCCCTTGCGGTGGAGTTGAACGGAACGATCACATGGACCATGAAGGTGCACAACGGTTGGGTGTACACCCTGTACCAGGGGCTCGAGGTGCTGCTGCTGATGGGGATCGCACACCTGACCTGTCCGCCGCTTCGCAAGTGGACCCTGCCGATCGCGGGCACCGGCGCCCTGGTGCTGGCGCTCGATGTGCGGTACCTGCACAGCGCATCGTTGTTCGCCAACACGGGGATCATGATCTGCGCGGTGATGCTGGCCATCGCCTTGCTGGTGCTGCTCTGGCACCGCATGGAGCAACTCCAGGGGCCCGTGTTCGCCGATGCGCGCATCTGGTTGTACCTGGGCATGTTGTTGTACTTCACCGCACTGGCCCCGGTCATGGGAAGCACCGAACACATCTGGAGGCGCTATCCACGTCTGGCCGCGAACCTGTATGTTGTGATCCAGGTGGCGTGCGTACTGCGCTACCTCTGTGCAGCGGCCGCCTGCCTCATGGCCGCAAGGCAACACCATGGACGCGACCCTGGATAGCCTCCAACTCACCCTCACCGTGATCATCAGCGTGCTGATGCTGCTGGTGATGGTGGCGATGGTGGTGCTGCTGCTGGTGGGCAGCCACAACCGCCGGAACCGGCACCGCGCGGAACTGATGGAGGTGCGTGCCCGTCATGCCGAGGAGGTGCGCACCGTGGAGCGCGAAGTGCTCACCGGCTCGCTCGCCGAGGTGGCCCGCGAACTGCACGATAACATCGGGCAGCGGGTGATGACCGCGCGCCTCGCGGTGGAACCGCTGCGGTTGCAGGAGGCCACCCGGGAGAGAGCGGGCACCGCGTTGGAGATCATCGCCGAGTTGACCGATGAAGTACGCCGCGTGAGCCGCAGTTTGAACGCCGAGAAACTGGTGGAACGCCCGCTGGCCGAATGCATCGGGACGGAGTGCGAACGATTGGACCAATTCGGCAAGGTGAAGGTGATCTGGCATCCGCCACCCGAGGCCGTGGAGTTGCCACCGGACCACACGTTGATCCTCTTCCGCCTCTTCCAGGAATCCGTGCACAACGTGCTGAAGCATGCGAACGCGCGCACCGTCGAGGTGCGCGTGGCGGGCACGCCACGGCCCGGATTGGCAGTGCGCGACGATGGCAAGGGCTTCGATCCGGCGCATGTGGCGAACAGTGGCCAGGGACTGAGGAACCTCGATCGCCGCGCGCGCATGATCGGTTACTATTGCGACGTGATCAGCGCGCCCGGGAAGGGAACGCTGATCCGCATACACCCATGAGGCCGCAACCCGTGCCGGTGGCGTTGGTGGACGATCACACGCTGGTTAGGCACGGCCTGGCGCAGCTGATCGAGCGGTCCGGCAATTTCAAGGTGGTGTTGCAAGCCAGTAACGGCCGTGAATACGTGGAAGCCCAGGGCATCGCTCCCCCGGTGCGCATCGCCGTGGTGGACCTGAACATGCCGGTGATGGACGGCTTCGACACCATCCGGTGGATCACGGACCACCAGCCCGACGTGCGCTCCTTGGCGCTCACCTTCGAGGCCAGTGAACGCGCCATCCTGCGCGCGATCCGCAACGGCGCCCGCGGCTTCATCCTCAAGGACATCGAACCCAGCGAGCTCGAACTGGCCCTGGACCATGTGAACACCTCCGGCTACTACCACACCGACCTGGTGCACCGCAGCCTCATGGGCCGCATGGATCGACCACCGGAAACCGTTTTGGACGAGGAAGAGCTTGTGGAAGGCCTCACCGAACGCGAGCGGGAATTCCTGCGCTTCGCGTGCGACCCGCAGGAACCCACCTACGACGTGATCGCTGATCTCATGGGTGTTACACGCCGCACCGTGGACGGCTATCGCGAATCGGTGGGTTCCAAATTCGGGATCAAGAGCCGCACCGGGCTGGTGCTGCTGGCATTGAAGCACGGGCTGGTGAAGCCTTGAAGCCCGGCCGCGGCAGGTTGCCCACGATCACCGGTCGATCGAACGGCCCCACGGGCGTGGACGCGCACACACGGCACCCTCTATCTTCGGCACCATCCTTGCCAACGGCACCCCCAACGCGAGCACCCGCATGAAACGCACGATCCTCTTCGTCCTCACCACCGTGATCGCCCTGGCCACCATGGCCCAGAAGCACGTGTACGAGGACCTGCTGAAGCTCTATGTGGACGAGAAGTACGAACAGTGCCTGGCCAAGGCCGAGGGGTACACGATCAACGACGACACCAAGAAGGACCCGCTGCCCTTCCTCTACATGAGCATGTGCCTGTACGAGATGAGCAAGATCGAGAAGTACACGGCCATGGAGGAGTACAAGAAGGCCGACCGCGATGCCATCAAGTACGCCGAGAAATACCGCAAGAAGGACAAGAACCGCGAGTTCTTCGACAACTACGGCGATTACTGGGAGGACCTGAACACCATGGGCATGGAGAAGGGCACCAACCTGTTCGACGACGGGGAGTACAGCAAGGCCAAGCAGGTGTTCGATGGCATGGTGGGCTACTACCCGGAGAACAGCGGCGCCTGGATCTACCTGGCCATGTGCCAGTACAAGACCAACCTGGTGAAGGAGGGCGATCTGAGCATGAAGGAATTCGCCAAGGCGCGCGCCGCCCAGGGCGATATCGATACCCTGCC
>CAZFAW010000221.1:1640-5017 GCA_964517015.1 uncultured Chryseobacterium sp. | reverse complement strand
CCCTTGCCCGCGCCGGGCGGGCCGAAGAGGACGATGTTCAGCTTGTTCATGTGTTCCCGTTGATGCGCCAGATGCCCGGCAGGTTGCGGCCCAGGCCGTCGTGGTCGAGCCCGCTGCCCACCACGAACGCATCGGGGATCCGCAGCGCCACGTGGTCGATGGGTATGGCCCGCGTATAGGCATCCGGCTTGAAGAGCAAGGCCGCGATGCCCACGCTGGCCGGATGATGATCGCGCAGCGCGTCCATGATGTGCGCGATCGTGTTCCCCGTATCCACGATGTCCTCGAGCACCACCACATGGCGTCCGCTCACGGCTTCGTTGAGACCGATGAGCTGGCTCACCAGGCCGCTGCTCTGGGTGCCGTGGTAGCTGGCCACCTTCACGAAGGTGATCTCGCACTCGATGTCGAGGCGCTTCATGAGTTCGCTGGCGAAGAAGAAAGCCCCGTTCAGCACGCCGATGAACAAGGGGCGCTGATCGCGGTACTTCTGGCGCAATTCGACCGCTACCCGGTCGATGGCCGTGTGCACCTCCGTTTCGCCTATGAACGGCACGAACTCCTTGTCGTGAAGCCGGACGGCGGACAAGGTGGTGGAGGCGGACATCGGCGTGCGGTCCCTGGAAAGGGGCGGCAAATTAGTGAGCGCATGCCGCGCGGGATCCATTCCGGTGATCGGGGCAACTTCTACATTGGGACCGTGCGTGCCACGCTCTGCCTTCTCGCCCTTTCCATGCCGCCGCTGGTGCAGGCGGGCGGCGATCCGATCCCCGTTGGCGCACGCCAGGCGGGCATGGGCTACGCCAACCTCACCCTGATCGACCTGTGGTGCACCCGGGCGAACCAGGCCGGGCTGGCGGGGTTGGAGCATACGGTGGTGGGAGCGTTCCATCAGCAGCACTGGCTGGCCGCGGAATTGAGCATGCAGGGTGCGGCCTTCGCCACGCCACTGGGCAAAGGCACCATCGCGGCGAGCGTCTCCAGTTTCGGCTTCGAACTGTACCGGCAGCAAGGCGCAGGGCTGGCCTATGCCATGCGTTTGGGCGAAGGCTTGCGAGCCGGTGTGCAACTGGACCACGTGAGCGTGCGGCTGGGCGAAGGCTACGGTTCGCACAACGCCCTGGTGGCGCAGATCGGCGTGCAGGCGCGCCTGAGCGATGCCCTCTGGGTGGGCGCGCATTTGTACAACCCGTCGCGCTCCGAGCTGGGCGGCAGGTACGAAGAGCGGATCCCCACCGTGCTGCGTGCCGGCATGGGCTACACCTTCAGCGAACAACTGCTCATGACCTTCACCATCGAGAAGGACGTGGACCTCGACGAACGCGTGAGCGCGGGCATCGAGTACCATCCGATGAAAGCGCTGTTCCTGCGCACCGGCGTGGCCACCGGCCCCGTGATCGGCACGTTCGGCGCGGGCGTGCGCACGGGCAGGATCGATATCGACCTGGCCGTGGCCGTGCGTTCCCGTTTGGGCCCCACGCCACAGCTGGGCATCAACTACCGCTTCGAATGATGCGCCGTGCGCTGACCGGGGTGCTCCTTTGCGCCATGGTCCGGGCGCACGCGCAGGAGGACCGGCTCGTACCGCGCGACCTGATCGAGCAACGCATCGAGGCGGCCGCCGAGCGGCTCGGGGACGAAAGCGACGTGGACCTCACCGCGCTCTTCGAGGTGCTGGCCGACCGCTTCCGTGATCCGCTCGACCTGAACCGCACCACCGCCGAGGAGCTTGCCGAACTGCAACTGCTCAGCGATGTGCAGATCGGGGCCCTCTTCGAGCACATCCGCACCGAAGGCCCGTTGCTCAGTACGTACGAACTGCAGACCATCGATGCCTTCGACCCCGGATCGATCGCGCTGATCCGTCCGTTCGTCACCGTGCGCGAACAGGGATCCAACACGCGTGTGCCCTTCCGCGAACTCTTGCGGCTCTCCGAGCACGAGGTGATCGTGCGCAGCATCGCCGATGTGCAGCAACGGAAGGGGTACCTGGGCCGCGACAACCTTTTCGGCAGCACCTACACCGACCCGGACGGCGATGCGCTGCCGGACGTGGGCGATTCAGGGGTGCTCGATTCGCTGCGCAACAACGGCAAGGCCTATCTCGGTTCGCCCTACAAGCTCTACGCGCGCTACCGCATGCGCTACCGCCAGAACCTCAGCCTGGGCATCACCGCTGAGAAGGACGAAGGCGAGGAGTTCTTCTCCGGTTCGCAACCCGATGGCTTCGACTTCTACAGCGCCCACCTCTTCCTGCGCGACATCGGCCCGTTGAAGGCGCTGGCGATCGGCGACTACCAGGCCCAGTTCGGGCAGGGCCTCACCTACTGGAGCGGTCTGGCCTACGCGGGCAAGAGCAGCTACACGATGAACATCAAACGCAACGCGCCGGGCCTGTTGCCCTACGCCAGTGTGAACGAGAACCTCTTCCTGCGCGGCATCGGCGCCACGGCCGAGCTGGCCCGGCACCTGGAATTGACGGGCTTCTGGAGCCAGCGCGCGCTCGACGGCAACGTGGCCGAGGGCGATACCACCGACAGCGGCGATCCGGAGGTCACCTTCAGTTCGTTCCAGGAGGACGGCCTGCACCGCACCCCGAACGAGGTCGGGAAGAAGGACGCCATCGGCGAGCGCACCCTCGGCGCGCACTTGCGCTACCGCACGCAGGCCTTCAGCGCCGGCGGCACGGTGACCAACGTGGCGTACGACGCACCGTTGAGCAAGGACCTGAAGCCCTACAACCGGTTCGACTTCACCGGCGATGACCTGACCAAGTACGGGCTGGATTGGAACCTGCTGCATCGCAACCTGAGCTGGTTCGGCGAGGCCAGCATGACCGGCAACGGCACCGTGGCCTGGTTGAGCGGTGTATTGCTCGCCGCCGCGCGCAACGTGTCCATCTCCATGCTGTACCGCGACTTCCCGCGCGATTTCCACGGGCTCTACAGCGTGGCCTTCGCAGAAGGGAGCAACGCCTGGAACGAACGCGGGATCTATACCGGCATCGAAGTGCGCGCCACGCGGCAGTGGACCCTCAACGCCTACTTCGACCAATACCGATCCCCCTGGTTGCGGTACCAGACCGATGCACCGAGCAACGGATACGACATGCTCGCCCAACTGACCTACAAGCCCACCAAGACGATCGAGATCTATGGCAGGGTGCGGCATCGCACGAACCAGCGCAACGCGGAAGGGATCGACGAGGGGATCGATCCGCTAGTGGACGTGCAACAGACCAACTACCGGCTGAACGCGAGCTACAAGGTGAGCAAGAGCGTGAGCCTGCGCACCCGCGCAGAAGCCGTGGACTTCCAGCGCGGGGCGAGCCCGTTGGAACACGGCTTCCTGCTGTACCAGGACATCGTGCACCGCCC
>CAZFAW010000221.1:0-1540 GCA_964517015.1 uncultured Chryseobacterium sp. | reverse complement strand
TACAGCAGCGGCCTGTCGGAGATCGACGGGAGCGGCGATCCCGCCACCGGCCAGGTGACCCGCAGCGACCTGAAGGTGCAGGTGCGCTGGAAGTTCTGATATTCACCAGCCACCCCCGCCCCATGCAACGCCGCGACTTCCTGCTCACCGGGTGCAAGGCCTGCGCCGCCCTGCTCGCCGCACCCGCCCTCGCCAGCCTCCAGGGTTGCGCCTCGACCAAGAGCGTGGCGTTCACCGAGGAAGGATCCCTGGTGAAGGTGCCGATGACCGCGTTCGCGCAACGCAACGCGGTGGTGGTGCAGCCCAAGAGCCTGATGAACGGACTGTTGGTGGTGAAGGAGCCGACGGGCGGCTATAAGGCCTTCCTGATGAAGTGCCCCCACAAAGGGCAGCCGCTGGGCCTCGTAGGCAACGTGGCGCATTGCGAAGCGCACGGCAGCGAATTCGACCTGGAGGGCAACGTGGTGAAGGGGCCTGCACGTTCCGCATTGAAGTCGTACCCTGCATCGGCCGACGGCGATCAGGTGCGGATCGACCTGAAGGGTTGATCACTCGCGCCGCTGCTGGCGCCGTGCTTTGCGCGCAGCCTTGCGTTCAGCAGCGGTGTCCACGATGGAGAACACGATCGGCACGTTGAAGCGCACGGCGATGGGTCGCCCCATCATCGTCCCGGGCTTCCACACCGGCATGCTCCGCACCACTCGTTCGGCCTCCGCGTCGAGCAAGGGATGCACTCCACGTACGGTGCGCACGCTGTCCACCACACCGTCCTTCCGCACCACGAACTGCACCCACACCTTTCCGGAGATGCCCGACTCCAGGGCCTCCTGCGGGTACGTCACGCCGTCGTGCAGGAAGTCGTACATGGCCTGTTGGCCACCGGGGAACACGGGCATCTCCTCGATGTAGGGCATCGTGTCCTTCGGTGCGGCATGGTCCTGTTGCGGGAACGCGGTGCTCGCGGCGAAGAGCAGGCCGATCAGGCATGTGTTGCGCAACATGCGGGCAAGGTAGATGACCCCGATCGAACGCACCCGGCGTACGCACTTCTACATTTGGCGGCGCCCGATGCACGCGTTCATGCGCCCCCGCAGACATGCGCGCACGAACGCCCGGGCCCACGGACAGATGAGCAACGTCTACTATCCCGATTACCTGCGCCTGGACAAGATCCTGAGCGCACAGGAACCAGAGAGCGCGAAGCATGGAGCACCCGCGCACGATGAGATGCTGTTCATCGTGATCCACCAGGCCTACGAGCTCTGGTTCAAACAGGTCCTGCACGAAGTGGGCAGCGTGATCGACATCTTCAATGATGGCCACGTGGACGACAACGCGGGCGAACTTTCGATCGCCGTGCACCGGTTGCGCCGTGTGAGCACGATCCTGCAGGTGCTCGTGCACCAGATGGACATCCTGGAGACGATGACACCGCTGGACTTCCTGGATTTCCGCGACCAGTTGCGCCCGGCAAGCGGCTTCCAAAGCATGCAGTTCAAGATCGCCGAGGCGAAGCTGGGCCTGCGCATGGAGCAGCGGT
>CAZFAW010000220.1:0-5021 GCA_964517015.1 uncultured Chryseobacterium sp. | reverse complement strand
GCGCATCCCGAGCTGAGCTTCCAGGAGAAGGCCACGGGCGCCTTCATCGCCGATGCGATGCGCAAGCTCGGTTTGGAGGTGCGTACGGGCGTGGCAGGTACTGGCGTGATCGCATTGGTGAAGGGCGAAGGGAAAGGCCAAGGTGGTTGCGTCGCTCTGCGCGCGGATATCGATGCATTACCGATCCATGAGAAGAACACGTGCGACTATCGCAGCCGGAACGAGGGTGTGATGCACGCGTGCGGGCATGATGCGCACACAGCCATGGTGATGGGCGCCGGAGCCGTGTTGCAGGCCATGCGAAAGGATTGGAGCGGCACCGTGATGCTGCTGTTCCAACCCGGTGAGGAGAAGATCCCCGGCGGTGCTTCGCTCGTGCTGAAGGAGGACGCGTTGCGCGATCCGCGGCCTGCTTCCATTTTGGGCCAGCATTGCACGCCGGAGCTGGAAGTGGGCAAGCTCGGTTTCCGCGAAGGCCCCTTCATGGCCAGCAGCGATGAGCTGTACGTGACCGTGAAAGGGAGGGGCGGCCATGCCGCGCTTCCGGAAAAGTTGGTGGACCCGATAGTGATCAGCGCGCACCTGTTGCTTCGCTTGAAGCAGGAGTTCGCGGCCTTCCGCCCCTCGGAGAAGACCATCCTCGCCTTCGGTCGTGTGGAAGCGCTGGGCGCAACGAACGTGGTGCCCGATGAAGTGAAGATCGCCGGTACGTTGCGCGCCTTCAACGAGCCGTTGCGCGAAGAACTGCATGCCTGGTTGCCGAAGCGAGCGAACGAGATCTGTTCGGAATACGGCGGTTCCTGCGATTTCCTCGTGATGAAAGGCTACCCTGTGCTGGTGAACGACGACGCGCTAACGGAGCGCATGCGCGCGGCCGCAGAAGCGTTGATCGGTGCCGGGAACGTGGTGCGCATGGACCAACGCATGGGCAGCGAAGACTTCGCCTTCTACACGCACGCTATGCCGGGCTGCTTCTTTCGCCTGGGCACCGGAGCTCCGGGTGCGCCCTTCCGCGGATTGCATACACCCACCTTCGACATCGACGAAGAGGCACTGCGGATGGGAAGCGCCATGATGGCGTGGGGTGCGATCAGCGAGCTGGGGCGCTGACCCGCGCACTAGAGCGGATGGATGTCGTCCACTTCGATCACTGGACGGCCGTTCGCGGAGCAAAGCGTCAGTTCCACCGTCCAGTCCGAAGGCCCTTTGGCGGTCCAAAGGTCGAACCGCACCGCATAGGCGCCCGCCCGGTGGCGTATGGCCACGATGTCCAGCTCTTCCCAGGTGCGTGCAGGTGGCATGACGAGCGCTCCACCCATCTCTTCGATCGCGGCTCGCATGGCTTCCGCGGACAACCGAACGCCCTTGCTGGCTTGTGCGAGTTCATCGAATCGACCTTCCACCAGGAATTTCGCCACTTGCTGAGCGATTCCGGGTACCATGTCCGGGTCCATGGCCGTACGCTGCGCTAGTTCGCCACCTCGCTGAGGAACTTGATGCGCATGAGGCGCAGTTCGTCCTCGCTGAAGTCGCCACTGAACTCCTCGTGGGCGGCCTCGATGCTGTCGCTATCGGCGCTGCGGAAGTAGTCCATGATCTCCTGCTGGGCATCGGCCTCCAGCATGTCGTTCAGGTGGTAGCTGATGTCGAGCCGCGTACCGCTCTGCACGATCGATTCCATTTCGTCGAGCAATTGCGCCATGTTGAGCCCCTTGGCGCGGCCGATCGCATCGAGCGGCATGCGTTTGTCCACGTTCTGGATGATGTGGACCTTGGCGCCGCTCTTGTTGGGCACACTGCGCACCACCACCTCCTCCGTGCGCTCGATCTCGTTCTCCTCCACGTAGTCGGCGATCAGGTCCACGAACGGTTTGCCGTACTTCTGCGCCTTGCCGGGCCCCACGCCGCTCACCTGTTGGAGCTCTTCGATGGTGATCGGGAAGCGGATCGTCATCTCCTCCAGCGAGGGGTCCTGGAAGATCACGTAGGGCGGTAGCTTGTGTTGCTGGGCCACCTTCTTGCGAAGGTCCTGCAACATCTTCATCAATTTCTCATCGGCTGCGCCGCCGCCCTTGCCCGGGGTGATGATGTCGTCGTCGTCGTCGGCATCGCCACCGCTGTAGTCGGTCTCTTTGGTGAAGGTGACCTTCCACGGTTTCTTCAGGAATTTCTTCGCTTGATCGCTCAAGCTCAGGTTGCCGTAGGTCTCGATGTCCTTGATCAGGAAACCGCCCACGGTGGCCTGGCGGATCATGGCCATCCAGAAGTGCGCGTCGTGGTCATCGCCCTTCCCGAAGCTCGGCAAGGCATCGCCCTTGTACTTCTTCACCTCGCTGGTGGGATTTCCCACGAGCAGGTCGCAGATGAACTTGGCGCGGTGCCGTTCCTTGCTCTCTTTCACGATCTTGAGCAGGATCTCCAGGCCTTCGGCGGCGTCGTAGGTCTCCTTCGGGTTCAGGCAGTTGTCGCAGGCCCCGCAGTTGTCGCCGGGAAGCTCCTCGCCGAAGTAGTGCAGCAGGAACTTGCGCCGGCACATGCTGGTCTCGGCGTAGCTCACCGTGTCCTGCAGCAGCAGCTTGCCGATGTCCTGTTCGGCCACCGGCTTGCCTTGCAGGAACTTCTCCAGCTTCTCGATGTCCTTGTAGGCGTAAAAGGCCACGCACTTCCCTTCGCCGCCGTCGCGCCCGCCCCGGCCGGTCTCCTGGTAGTAGCTCTCCAGGCTCTTGGGTATGTCGTGGTGGATCACGAAACGCACATCGGGTTTGTCGATGCCCATGCCGAAGGCGATGGTGGCCACGATCACGTCCACGTCCTCCATCAGGAAGCGGTCCTGGTGATCGGCGCGTTGGGCGGCATCCATGCCGGCGTGGTAGGGCAGGGCCTTGATCCCGTTCACCTTCAGCATCTCGGCCAGTTCCTCGGTCTTCTTCCGGCTGAGGCAGTAGATGATGCCGCTCTTGCCGCTGTGCTGCTTGATGAACTTGATGATCTCCTTGCCCACATCGCGCTTGGGTCGCACCTCGTAGTGCAGGTTGGGGCGGTTGAAGGACGCCTTGAACACCGCAGCGCCGGAGATGTCCAGGTTCTTCAGGATGTCCTCCTGCACCTTTTCGGTGGCCGTGGCGGTGAGGGCGATCACGGGCACGCGCTGGATCTCGTTGAAGATGGTGCGCAGGCGGCGGTATTCCGGGCGGAAGTCGTGGCCCCATTCGCTGATGCAGTGGGCCTCGTCGATGGCGAAGAAGCTGATGGGGATGTCGGTGAAGAAGTCGATGTTCTCCTTCTTCGTCAGGCTCTCGGGCGCCACGTAGAGCAGCTTGGTCACCCCGCTGCGGATGTCCTTCTTCACGCGTTGGGCCTCGGCCCGGCTCAGGCTGCTGTTCAGGAAATGGGCCACGCCTTCCTGTTCACTGTAGCCGCGCAGTGCGTCCACCTGGTTCTTCATCAGGGCGATCAGGGGGCTCACGATGATCGCGGTACCCTCCATCATGAGGGCGGGCAGCTGGTAGCAGAGGCTCTTGCCGCCTCCGGTGGGCATGATCACGAACGTGTTGCGGCCGGCAAGCACGTTCTCGATGATGGCTTCCTGTTCTCCTTTGAAGCCGGTGAAACCGAAGAATTGCTCGAGCGCCTCTTTCGGCGTCAGGTCTACGTGGGTCATTTTCTGGAAAGGCACGCGAATGTCGTGAACTGGACCGGTCCTTAAATGTATGGTGAAAAGGAAGGCGGGCTTTGCGGCGTTCACAACCTTTTGCAGGGCCGCGCGCCGCGTTGAAAAGTCCGGTGCGAGGGCCGATCCGCCCGCCCCCCTCCGGATATCTTTGGCGCGTCCCGCCCGCGCGGCCTCGATCCGCTCCGGCGGGACTTCCACAGGTACATGGCGGACCCCGGCGGCAAGGAGATGACCTTCCTCGAGCACCTCGAGGAGTTGCGCTGGGTGCTGGTGCGATCGGCCATCGCGGTGGTGGCGGGCATGGTGCTGGCGTTCACCTTCAGCGATCGCATCTTCGATCGGATCATCCTGGCCCCGCAGCGCCCGGATTTCATAACCTATCGCGCCTTCTGCTCCATCGGGCATCGCCTGGGCCTGGGCCGGGCGCTGTGCATCGATTCGGTGGGCTTCACCTTCCAGAACCAGACCATGGGTGGTCAGTTCATGGCCGACCTGCTGGTATCGGTGGTGTCGGGGATCATCGTGGCCATGCCCTACATCCTCTACCAGTTGTGGCGGTTCATCGCGCCGGGACTGCATGCGCGCGAACGCGGTGCCGTGGGCGGCATCGTATGGGCCATGGCCGTTCTTTTCCTCGTGGGCGTGGCCTTCGGCTACCTGGTGCTCACCCCCATGAGCGTGCAGTTCCTCGGCAACTACCGGGTGGGCACGGGCAATGCCATTTCGAACGAGATCAACCTGGACAGTTTCATCGGCACGATCACCTCCCTCTCGCTGTGGACCGGTCTGGTGTTCCAACTGCCCCTGGTCATGGTGTTCCTCACGCGCCTGGGCCTTGTGGGGCCGGGGTTCCTGCGCACCTACCGCAAGCACGCCTATGTGGGCATCCTCATCGTTGCGGCCATCATCACCCCGCCCGATGTCACCAGCCAGATCCTGGTCTCCTTCCCGCTGGTGGTGCTGTACGAAGGCAGCATCTTCCTCAGCGCCCGCGTGGAACGCCGGAAACTCGCGGCCGAGAAGGCCGAAGCCAACGTACGAAGGACATGATGCCCCGCGCCCCCCTTCGCCTTTCGATGGCCGCCCTGCTGGCGCTGCCGTTGGCGTTGCGTGCGCAGACCACCCGGATCTCGGGCACGGTGATCGACGAGGTGACCAAGGAGCCGCTGCCCTTCGTGAACATCGCTTTCGTGGACAGCCGCATCGGCACGCAAACGGACTTCGACGGCCACTATGCGCTGGACACCTACTACGCCACCGATTCGCTGGTGGTGACCTACATGGGCTATTTGACCGTGAAACGCAAGGTGAAGCGCGATGCCGCCCAACGCATCGACTTCGCATTGCG
>CAZFAW010000219.1:0-5049 GCA_964517015.1 uncultured Chryseobacterium sp. | reverse complement strand
GCAAGGCCTTCGGCAAACCCATCCACCAGCACCAGGCCATTGCGTTCAAGCTGGCGGACATGGCCACCGAGATCGAAGCCGCGCGGTTGCTGTGCCTGAAGGCGGCCTGGTTGAAGGACCAGCACCAGAACTACGATCAGGCGAGCAGCATGGCCAAGCTCTTCGCCTCCGAAGTGGCCATGCGCCATACCGTGGAAGCCGTGCAGATCCATGGCGGGTACGGCTACGTGAAGGAATACCACGTGGAGCGCTTGATGCGCGATGCCAAGATCACGCAGATCTATGAAGGCACCAGCGAGGTGCAGCGGATCGTGATCAGCCGTGCTGTTCTGAACGCCTAGAGCGCTGGAACCAGCACTTCAAGCCCTGTTCCGCGCGAACCCTTCAGCAGGATCGACCGTCCGCTCACGGGAACCCGCATCAACGTGGCCAGTGCTGCGGCCGGATCGGCGAACACCATGCGCCCCCTGGCCTCCACTCCCGTGAATTCAGGGCCGATCAGCAGGGCCTCCAGCCCGAGGTCGGCCACAAGGTCCGCGATAGCCTGGTGTTCCGCCAGACTGTGTTCGCCGAGTTCTTTCATGCCACCGAGCAGCGCGAGCTTCGGTCGGTCGGCCTGTGCGGCGGCGAAATTCCGAAGGGCCGCTTGCATGCTGCTCGGATTGGCGTTGTAGGCGTCCAGCACCAGGTGGTTCCTTCCCGTATCGAGGAATTGGCTCCGATTGTTGCTCGGGGCGTATCCTTCGGCTCCGCGCACGATATCCGACACGCCCACGCCAAGGTGCATGCCGACGCATGCCGCGGCCAGCGCGTTGGGCAGGTTGTAGTCGCCGATCAAGCGGGTATGCACGCGGTGCCAACCCTGCGTACCGGAGGTGAAATCGAAGGACAGGAAGGGCCCGTCCGGTATAGAGTGGCCCCGCACGTCCGCGGTGGGCGGGGTCCCGTACGTCATGCGGGGAAGGCCCCCGCTCATATCCTTCAGCAAGGTGTCATCGGCGTTCACGAAAGCGAAGCCGCCGGGCTGTTGGCGCAAGTGGGCATACAGTTCCGTTTTTGTTCGGATCACGCCCTCGAGGCTGCCGAACCCTTCCAGGTGCGCTTTGCCGATGTTGGTGATGAGCCCGAGCGTGGGTTCTGCGATGGCGCACAGTTCGGCGATGTCGCCGGGCTTGTTGGCGCCCATTTCAATGATCGCTGCGCGGTGCTCGATGGTCAATCGGAGCAAGGTCAGGGGAACGCCGATGTGGTTGTTCAGGTTGCCTTGGGTGGCCAGTGTGGCGCGGTCGCATGACAGGACTGCGTGCACCAGTTCCTTCGTCGTGGTCTTGCCGTTCGATCCGGTGATGGCCAGCACGGGCACATCGAACAAGCGCCGATGGTGACGGGCCAGTTGCTGGAGCGCGAGAAGGACGTCCGGCACTACGATGGTGGCTGGACCGGTAGCCCGCGCAGGGTCATCGATCACGGCGTACCGGCAGCCGGCATCCAGGGCCGGGCCGGCGAATGCATTGGCATCGAAGTTGGGCCCTTTGAGCGCGAAGAACATGCCACCCGGGAGCAAGCGGCGAGTATCGGTGCAGGCGCCGGCGCATTGCAGGAAAAGACCGTGCAGTTCCGCGATGGTCATGCTGCAAAGGAACGACCCCGGCCGAGGGGCCGGGGTCGTTCAGGGTTCGAGGGATCTACGATCCCGTGTTCACTGCTTCAGTTTGCTCCTGCGCTTTTCATCGCCCAAGCCCACCGGGCTGCCCACGCGCGTCATGGCGCAGCGGAACCCGATCATGGCCGTGCTCTGGCGTTCGTCCAGGTAGCGGCGTGTGCCGGGGTTGGCCCAGTAGATTCGATCGGCCCAGCTCGCGCCCTTGTACACGCGTGCATGGTCGTTGATCAGCGTGGTCTTGCCCCAATCGTACATGGGGTTGCCTTCGTAGGCGGGATCCTCGTAGTAGATGCTGCTCTCGATATCGCCGTCCAGGTAGTTGATGTTGTCGGCCTGGCGGTAGTTGCGGCGGTCGATGTTCTCCTCCACGGTCACCTCGCGAACACGGATGTCGCCGGGCTGGTCGGCCTGGTAGTCGCTGATGCCCGAGAGCAGTTTGGGGCAGATCTCCAGGTCCTGTCCCTTGATCATATCGATCATGTCCTGCACGCGCTGGTAGGCGGCATCCGTCTTGCGCGTGTTCTTGAATTCGATCGCCTGATCGATCGCGCTCAGCAGGTCGTCGATCAGTTTGCCTTCCTCTTCGGTGGCCCGGCCCTGCATGCGGGTCTGGAACTCGGTGAGGTAGTACTTGATGCCTTCCACGTCGTAGATCACCTGGTCGTACTTGTCTTGAACGGCGCCATCGCTGTTCAGCACCTTGGTCTTGAACACATTGCCGCGGAAGGGGCGGAAGTCGTCCTTGTCCTCGGGGCTCAGCGGGCGGTACACGTCCATCACCCATTCGCTCACATTGCCCGCCATGTTGTACAGACCGTAATCGTTCGGCCAATAGCTGTATACCGGCGTGGTGATATCGCCATTGTCGTTGAGGCTGCCGGCCACGCCCATGTAATCGCCTCGCCCACGCATGAAGTTGCCGCGGAAATCGCCGAAGAACTCGCCCCCCTTCTTGCGGCTGTCGTAGCGCACGAAGTGGCCGTTCCACGGATAGATCCGGCGCTCGATGATGCGTTCGTCCACGCTGTTGCCGATCAGGCCGTAAGCGGCGTATTCCCATTCCGCCTCGGTGGGCAGGCGGTACCGCGGCAGCAGAATGCCGTCCTCCATGCGCACGTTCCGGGTATCGCGGTTGGGGTTGATGTCCTGGATCCCGTCCACGCGTTTGCCGCTCTCGTACTGTCCGGCGAGGTAGCTGTCGGTGGTGAAATGGTCCTCGTTGATCTGGTTGGGGTAGTGTTCGAACAAACCTTCACGGATCAGGATCAGTTCGTTCACACGGTCCGTGCGCCAGGCGCAGTAGTCATTGCTCTGTAACCAGTTCACACCCACCACGGGGTAGTCGCGGTAGGCGGGGTGGCGCAGGTAGTACTCCACGTAGTTCTCCATGAACGCACCCTTGTTGCGCCACACGAGCGTATCGGGCAGGGCCTTCTTGTAGATCTCCGGGTAGTCGGCGCTGAAGACCCGGTCCAGCCAGTAGAGGTATTCCAGCCAGTAGAAGTTGGTCACCTCCACCTCGTCCATGTAGAAGGACGACACCGTCACGGTACGCGGGATGTTGTTCCAGTCGTGGGTCAGTTCATCCGTCACCCGGCCCATGGTGAATTGACCGCCCTCGATCAGGATCAGGCCGGGGCCGTTCTCCTGTTCCTCGAAGTAGGCCTTTTCAAATCCTCCGTTCTTGGAGTCGTTGTAGTTCCAGCCGGTGGCACCGCTCTTCTCGAAGTTGCACGAGGAGAGGGCGATTGCGCCAAGGG
This sequence comes from uncultured Chryseobacterium sp., assembly GCA_964517015.1. Classification (GTDB taxonomy): domain Bacteria; phylum Bacteroidota; class Bacteroidia; order Flavobacteriales_F; family PHOS-HE28; genus PHOS-HE28. The sequence continues at coordinate 1,626 of CAZFAW010000219.1, read as the reverse complement.
CGAGGATCGCGATGTTCCTTGCAGGGTTCATGGTGGCGATCGTTGGTTGCAGGATCAGAACTGTGGACAGGGAACGGTCCGGAAGCGGCGGTTCTTGCGTTTGCAGTTGAACTGGAGCTGAAGGCTCACTTCGTGCGAGCCGGCCGTTGCCGTGGTCAATTTGCTGGTGGTCACGTCGTAGCTGTACCCGAACTTCATCTTGTCGGTATGGAAACCGATCAGCACGATGAAGGCATCGCGTGTGCGGTACCATACACCTGCTGTGATGGGGCCGCGATCCACATAGAGGCCGAGGTTCAATTGGCGGAACTCGGCCTGCTGCTGGTAGAGCACGTTGGGGCTGATGCGGGTCGCCGCCTCGCCGTATTTGCCTTTCATGCCCATGGGGATGGCGGCGCCGGCATGGCCGGTGATCTTCATGGGTAATTTGCTGGTGCCCACGATCAAGCTTTCGTTCGGCTCGGTCAGGTGGTGCACGGCCACGCCCACGATGAAGATGTCGGAGTAGCCCAGCAGGCCTGCACTGAAGTCGGCGTTGCCCACGCTGCCCCCGCGGGGCACGTCGTTGGTCTGGTAAATGAAGCCCCGGCGCGGATCGATCATGTCGCCGAAGGTCAACTTCTCCCAATCCAGCGATTTCTGGAAGTACGTGGCCTGGAACCCGGCCTTGATCGAGAATTTCCGGGACAAGGCCTGCTGGTAGGAATAGATCCCGCTCACCGTGGTGGTGTTCAGCGTGCCTTTGCCGGCCTGATCATGGGTGACCAGCAAGCCCAGCCCCCCCTGCACACCTTCCACATGTTGGTCATAACTGGCACTGGTGGTGACGAAAGTGCCCGTGAGCGCCGGCCATTGGTTGCGGTAGTTGAGCACCACACGCGGGCAACGCGCCGTGCCGGCGAATGCGGGGTTGAGGTACAGGGGGTTGGCGTAGAACTGGGTGAATTGGGGGTCTTGCGCGGTGGCGCTCACCGCGATGGTCAACCCGTACGCAAGCCCGCAGGCCGTGCGCCACACGCTACGCTTCAACATGATGCCCATTCGGTTCGATCCCCTAGGTGAAAGCGCCAAGTATACGAAGCCTCCGGAGCCACGGTTCGCTTCCAGGATCCCGCAATAACACAGGATCGAGGTCGTTGGTCGTACGTTCCGAAGGCGAGGGTCGAAGGTAGTACTTTCGATCCTTCCTGTTGAAAACCTGTTGATCACTGTTCATGTCAAGGCTGGAATTGCTTGTTCTGGGGGCGCTCTTCGCTGCCCCGTTCACCCTCTCCGCACAGGGAGGGAGGCACTATGAACTGAAATGGAACGAGGCCACGCCGGACGGGCTGGACCGCGCTCGTGAACGGGTGGCGCCGCTGACCTTCGAAGGTGCCCTGGCCGATTCCGACCGGCAGGGGCTGCCCTTGTTCCATACTTCCCTTGCATTGCCAGCGGGAGTGTCCGCGATACAACCTCGCTTGGAAGGCGCGGTCTACCTGCCCCTGAACAGCGCGGAATTGGCCACCCTGCCCGGTATGGGCAGGCCGGGAGAGGAACCGGAGATGCACGCCGTTGTATCCTACTACCGCAAAGCGCCCGTGGCATTGGTGGATATCCGCCCCTTCCGCCGGAACACGGTCACCG
>CAZFAW010000218.1:0-5053 GCA_964517015.1 uncultured Chryseobacterium sp. | reverse complement strand
GGCGCCTGGAGCTGATCGTCAAGATCTACGAAGACCACGATGGCGTGACGAAGCGCATGGGCCTGTTGCATGCGGGGGACGAGCTCGTCCTGCACGACGTGTTCGGCGCCATCACCTACCAGGGCCCGGGTTTCTTCATTGCCGCAGGTGCGGGCGTCACACCGTTCATCGCCATCCTGCGCGACCTGGCGCACCGCGAACTGTTGCGCGGCAACACCCTGTTGGTCACCAACCGCACCGCCACCGATGTGATCCTGGACGAGGAACTGACGAAGCTGCTGGGCCGCAATTTCCTCAAGGTCTTCACCCGCCAGCACGTGATCGGCTTCCGCGAACGCCGCATAGACCGCGACATCCTGGTGACACTGGTGCAGGATTTCGACCAGAAATTCTACGTGTGCGGCCCCGACGATTTCGTGACCGCGATCAACGGCCTGCTGCTGGGGCTGGGCGCACGCTCCGAGTCGCTCGTGTTCGAACGATGAGGGGCCGCAACGTGCGCGGCGCCCCATCCCCGAACCCGGAAGGGTGGTGAGGAGCACGCCGCCGAGGATCACACCCAGTCCCGCGGTAGCGCCCCCGCCGAGCGGTTCATGGCCCAGCCACACGCCCAGCAGCACGGCCACCATGGGGTTCACGTACGCGTATGTGCTCACCTGCGTGGCCGGTCGCACCTTCAGCAGCCAGACGTAGGCGCTGAAACCCACGATCGAACCGAACACGATCAGGTAGGCCATGGAGAACCACGCCATGGCAGGCACCTGCGACCAGTCCATGCCGCGCCATTCGCCGCGCGCCGTGCTCAGCACCAGGAACCCCGTTCCGCCCACGAGCATCTGCCAGCCGGTGTTCACGGCGGGGGGGATCGCGGGTGGATGGTACTTCGCGTGGATGCTGCCGGCCGGCCACCCGGTGATCGCGAGCAGCATCACCAGCATGGCGCCGATCTCAGGTGTCACCTCCGAGGTGTGCAACTGCGCCGCGATCTTCTCGCTGAAGAGCAACCAGACCCCCGCGAAGCCGGCCACCACGCCCAACAGCACCGAGGGGCTGCGCACGTTCACCCGCCATTGCGGCCGGTCCATGACCACGAACATGAGCGGTGCCACGGCGATCATGATCGCCACCACGCTGCTGGGCAGGGTCTGTTCCACCCATACCACGGCGCCGTTCCCCACGAGCAGGAGCAGCAGGCCGGTGATCACCGCATTGCGCAGATCGCGGCCGGGTCGCAGGTCCAGGCCCTGCACGGCGCACCAGGCGAACATCATCGCCGAAGCCACCACGAAGCGGAAGCCGCCGAGCAGGAACGGCGGGAACCCGTTCAACGCCTCCCGGATGAAGTAATAGGTACTGCCCCAGATCAGGTAGATCGCCGCGAAGGCCAGGATCACCTTCGAGCGGGCGGGGTCGGTGGAGGCCATGCGGGTGGCGAAGGTGCGCAGCCCGCGCGACATGCCTCCGGGCAACGCGCGCGGCGATCCAGCCAGCGGTCGTGCTTCTGCGCCCGCGGGCCTCTTACTTTGGAGTGTGCGCTCCGTTCTGTTCGCAGCCGTGCTGCCGTTGTGCGGGATCGCGCAAGGACCCGTGGAAGGCCGGGTGCTGGATGCGGCCACCGCGCAACCGCTGCCCTTCTGCAACGTGGGCGTGGCGGGCGCGGCCGTGGGCACCCTCACCAATGCCGAAGGCCGTTTCCGCATCGATGCAGCAGGGCCGGACGCCGTGCTGCGCTTCAGCTACATGGGGTACGCCACCTTGGAACTTACGGCGGGCGAGGTCGCACGCATCGACGCAGTGCGCATCCAGCCCGTCAGCACCGTACTGGCCGGGTTCGAAGTGTTCCCGGACGACGCCCTCTACGAACGCGTGATCCACGCAGCGCGCGGGCTGGAAGCGCGGCCCCCTGCCCATGCGCGTGCCTACTTCGAGCTCGACACCCGAGCAGGGGACCGGCCCTTGGAGGTGATCGAGTGCTTCTACAACGCAGGCCTGCGCGGGGCGCGGATCGAACGCCTGGACCTGAAGCAGGGACGCATCGGGATCGCGCCGTTGGGATCGCGCTACTTCGTGAGCCTCAATACCACGCGCGCCATGGTGCTGCTCGATCCCACGGGGCGCAGCGATCGTTTTCCACGCTCCCCATTCGGGATCGGCAGTGCACGGCGACTCCGTCAACGCTTCAGCGCGCGCATGGTGGAACACGGATCGGACGCCGAGGCCGTGGACCATGTGCGCCTGGAACCGCGCGATGGCCCGCACGGGTTCACCGCCGATCTATGGCTCTCGCCGGCGGACGACCGGGTGCTGGCCCTGGAACTCGCCTGCACGCATTGCGATCCCCATCCGCTGATCCCCTTCGGGCACATGCGATCGATCGATTCGGTGGACATGCGCTTCCGCATGACGTGGGACCGTGCACGCGCCGATGCCATGCCCGACCACATCGAACTCGCCTACGACCTGGCCTACACCAACGACTCCGGGGGCACCGGCGCGGTGTCCACCACGGCGTTGCTGCATCTGTTCGACCCGGGCGGAGCCTTCATCCTCCCACTGTTCGAACACGACGACGATCAGGGCGATTACCGCAAGATCACCTTCCAACCCTACGATCCCGCGTTCTGGGCGCGTGCCCCATCGATCCTGCGCACCGGGCAGCAGGAGCGCGACCGCGCGTTCTTCCAACAATACGGGTTCCTGACCGGAAACAGCGCGCCCGCCGGTTGGAAGGCGAGGGCCTTCTTCGAGCACAACCATGCATGGTGGTCGCCGGAACGGCGCATCTCGCTCAAGAGCCTGCCCCCGCCGAAGGAGGATCCGACCCATCCGGTCATGCGCCCGCGCGGTGCCACCGCACCGATCACGCAGGTTCGCCTTGTCGCGCAGATCTACCTCGACATGGACACCACCGGCGGCACCTGCCGGGCCTTTTCCGCCACCGTGTTCGACGGGTTCCGGTCCTTCCACCATTTGCCCGAACAGACGTACACCGATGCCTTCATCAACATCTTCTTCGACCTGTGCGAGATCGAACGCCGGCGTTTGGTGGAGCACCTGGAGGCACCGGGCATGGACGTGGTCCGGGCGCGTGCGCTGCACGCCGAAGCGGAAGCGGCCATGGAGCGGACCGCCGACCGGTACATCAAGGACGTGCGGCTCGGCGCCGACCGGATCGCGCTGCAACGCTGGAACGATCGCGTGAAGGCGGAATTGGGCATCGACAACATGGCCCTCTTCGGGCTGGGAACCGCGCCGTGATCAACGTTCCTCGGGGGTCCGGGGCCCGGGAAGCCGCAGCTGCATGAACACCAGCTCCAGCCAGTGGCCGAATTTCCACGCGATGTCGGGCATGCGCGCGGTTTCCACGAAGCCCAGGCTGGCATGCAGCCGCAGGCTTGCGGTGTTCTCCGCGTCGATGCCGCCCACCAAGGTGCGCAGTTCCATACGCTGCGCCGCGTCGATCAGCGCCACCAGCAACGCGCGACCGATGCCGCGGCCGCGATGGTCCGCATGCACGTGCACGGTGTGTTCGCCCGTGTAGCGATAGCCCGGCTTGGTGCGGAACACACCGATGCAGCCGAACCCCGTCACGGTGCCGTTCTCCTCGGCGACGATCACGGGCCAGCCGCCCGCCCGCAGGTCATCGTACCAGGCCTTGCGCATGGCCAGGGTGTGCGGTTCGTACACGTACGCCGCGGTGGTGTTCGCGATCACTTCGTTGTAAATGCCGAGGATCGCCGGCAGATCGGCCTCGGTGGCATCCCGGATCGTCGGGTTCATGGGTGCGCGATCGCTTCCGCGAAGCGCTCCACTTCCTCCTCCGTGTTGTAGTAGTGCACCGAGGCGCGGATCATTTCGGTGATGCCGCGCGGCTCCAGGTCCAGCCAGGCCCAGTCGAGCCGCGACACGCTCACATTGATGCCCCGGGCAAGGAGGGCCCTCTGCACGTGATCCACCGCGCGCCCGGCCACGGTGAAGGTGGTGATGCCGCTGGGGCTGTCGCCCTGATCGCGCACCTCGATGCCCGGCACGCCGGCCAGGGCGGTGCGCAAGATCGAACCGAGCTGTACCACGCGCGCTTGGATCGCACCCACGCCCCAGGAAAGGGCATGGTCCACCGCCGCACCCAGGCCCAGCCGGTCGGCCACGTTGAATTCCATCTGCTCGAAGCGCCGCGCATCGGGTCGCCAGCGGTAGCTGTCGCGACCGGTCCATTTCGCAGCGTGGATGTCGATCACCGGCGGCTCCACGCGCTCGAGCGCGGAGCGGCGCACATAGAGGAAGCCCGTGCCGCGGGGCCCCCGCAGGAACTTGCGGCCCGCACCGGTGAGCAGGTCGCAGCCTATCCGTTCCACGTCCAGGACGCGCTGGCCCACGCTCTGGCAAGCGTCGAGCAGGTAGAGGGCGTTGGAGCCGCGCAGCACGGCCCCTACTTCCTCCGCGGGGTTCACCATGCCGTTGCTGGTGGCGATGTGCGTGAGGGCGACCAGTTTCACCCGCTCATCGAGCAGGCGGCCGAGCGCCCGCACGTCGATCCGTCCCAGCTCATCGTTCGGCACCACCTCGAGCGAGCAACCGATGCGGTCGCAGGTGCGGCGCAGGCTCAACCAATTGCTGTTGTATTCGTTGCTGGCGGTGAGCACCCGGTCGCCCGGTCGCAGCGGCACCGCATGGAAGGCACGGTGCCAGGCCTGCGTGGCGCCGTCGGTGCAGGCAATCTCGTCGGCCTGCGCGTTCAGCAGTCGCGCGAAGGAAGCGTACACCGTGTTCAGTGCATCGGCCCTGGCCGCCTGGGCTTCGTAGCTGCCGGTGGTGGCCTCCAGGTGAAGGTGACCGATCACGGCATCGAGCACCGGCCGGCTTATCAGCGCGGCACCGGCGTTGTTGAAATGGATCACACGGTCGCACCCGGGGGTCAATGCACGCGCACGGGAGACATCGAGAGCAGTGTCGATCATCCGGACAAACCTATCCCGGCATCGCATCACCCGCCGCACGGAATGATGCAGGGGTAGGAAGGCCGTCCTACTTTCGCGCTCGGCCGCCGCAACGC
>CAZFAW010000217.1:3049-5106 GCA_964517015.1 uncultured Chryseobacterium sp. | reverse complement strand
AGGCGTTATGTCCACGATCGAGGGCTATGTGTTCTTCGACCCTTACATCGATACCTGGTTCGCGCCGGGTTATCGTCCGGAGCTGGAGCGCCGCATACACCTCGGGCAGACAATGCAGGAAGTGCTTGACATCCTTGGCGATCCTCTGGGCCGTCATCAAATGAACAATAAGGATGATGGCTCAACTATCTTCTATTACACGAACGATGGAGGTCACGACCGTTACATAGGCATTGATCATCGTGACCCACGGCACAAGGACTTCGCTTGGCATCGGTTCGGGGTAGTGTTTGATAGTACGTGTACTGTCGTTGGTATCGACGATGGTTGGTCGTACGATTGAGGAGGTGATCTTTCAAGTTCCCGCAGGGTCCCGCGCGCAGCGGCTCGGCTCCAGCCGAGCCGCAACTATGGCGATAGCCTCCCGGCTATCGCCCATGGGAAATGCGCGGCTACATTGGCGCTATGTCCGAGATCCGTAAGGCGAACGTCGAGGAAGCGACGTACTTCTTCACGATCACGGTGGTCGGTTGGATCGATGTCTTCACCCGGCGTGAGTACGTCGATGAGCTGATCTCCACGATCAAGTTCTGCCAGCGGAACAAGGGGCTCGAAGTGTTCGCCTACTGCCTGATGCCGAGCCATCTGCACATGATCGCCCGGCGCAGGACCGGTCTGCTTGCTGACGTGTTGCGCGACCTGAAGAGCTATTCCGCCATGCGCATCCTGAAGCTTGTCGAAGAGCTATCGAACGAAAGCCGTCGCGACTGGCTGTTGCACATGTTCCGGTTCCATGCCAAATACCAGCCCCAGAACAAGGAATACATGTTCTGGCAGAAGACCAGTCACCCTATCGAACTATGGACGCCGGAGGTTTTCGATCAGAAGATGGAATACATCCACATGAACCCGGTAGTGGCCGGGATCGTGAGCGAGCCGGAGCACTACCTGATGAGCAGTGCGCATCCATTGGGACCGTTGGAGTTGACCGAAGCGTAGGGCAAGGCTGGAGCCTTGCGAATAGCACCGGCTCGGCTGGAGCCGAGCCGGTGCCTTGGCAGCGACCTACCGCACCACCCACAGCCTCTTTGGCTCCAGCCGGAAGCGCACTTCGTGCCCGATCTCCACGCTCTCGCCATCGAGGTGCGCCACCGTGCCATCCTGATGCACCACCGCTTCGTTGGTGACGATGGTGCGCAGGTTGGGGTTGCGGTCCACGCGGCCGGTATAGAGGTCGTAGAACGCGCGCAGCATGGGCAGCAGCGAGGGCTTGCGCACGAGCTGCAGTTCGGCCATGCCATCGTCCACCGCCGAGCCCGGCGAAATGATGGCGCCGTTGCCGAACTCGCGCGAGTTGCAGAACACCATCATCAGCACCTGCGCTTCAGTGGTCTCGTTCTTCGCCTTCACCACCACGCGCATGGGCCGTGCGCCGAACACTTCCTTGAGGATGATCCTCATGTAGTTCCAGGGACCACGTGCACTTCGCTCGAAAGCAGCGGCCACGCGCGCGTCGAAACCGATGCCGGCGGTACCCACGAACAGGTGGTCGTTCAGGTACCCCACGTCCACCGGATGCGCAGTGCCGGTGAAGGCCCGCTGCAGCGCTTTTTCCGGATCGCGGGGCAGTTGCAGCGAACGCACATACCCGTTGCCGCTCCCATAACCTAGCACCGCCACCGGCACCTTCGTGCCCACCAGACCGGCCGCCACCGCGTTCAGGGTGCCATCGCCGCCGGCGCTGATCACGCGGTCCACGTTGCTTTCCACCGCCTCGTGTGCGTAGCGGGCGCCGTCGCCCTGCCCTTCGATCACGCGTATGCGCAGTTCCGCACCCGCGGTCTCGGCCATGCGTTCAGCGAGCTGCCGTATTCGCGGTGCGTGCTGCTTACCGCTCCTCGGGTTGATGATCAATGTCACCTTCATGCGGCGGTGCTCACGGCTTGCGCGAAACGCTGATCAGCGACTTGCCGAACGACCAGAGGACCAGTGGATCGCTGAAGTGCGAGAGCGGAACGATCACGCGGTCCCAGAACAGCACCTGCTTCAAGGTGGGC
>CAZFAW010000217.1:0-2949 GCA_964517015.1 uncultured Chryseobacterium sp. | reverse complement strand
GTGCGAGAGCGGAACGATCACGCGGTCCCAGAACAGCACCTGCTTCAAGGTGGGCGATGACCGCGTCAGGAACCACTTGTTCGCCAACGAGAGGAAGAAGGCCAGGCTGTCGAGGTAGCGTGTCTTCACACGGATCAGTTCCGGTGGCAGTTCCGCACGCAGGATCGATCGATCGTAGCGCCGGAAATGCCCGATGGCCTTATCGAACGGGCTGTACAGGTAGTTGAACGCCGGCACCAGGATCAACAGGTGGCCACCGGGTGCCAGCAGATCGAAGGCACGGCGCAGTTCGCCCTTGCTGTCCTCGATGTGCTCGATCACGTCGAGATAGAGGATGGTGTCGAAGCGCTCGTCCGGAGGGAGCGAGGCGGTGGTTCCGTTGATCCGGCGTGCCTTGCGCAGCTCTGGATGCCGCACGCGCTCCGGCACCTGGCCCAGAAGGCGTGCATCGGGCTCAAGGAACGTCCATTCGTGCACACGTTCGTTCCACAGGTAGGACGCGTTCACGCCCATGCCCGCGCCGGCCTCCAGCACGCGGCCGTTCACGTACGGGGCGAACTGGCGTGCGAAATAGCGCTTCCAATTGGCCGCATGGCTGAACAGGTCGAGTTCCTGGCCGATGTAATCGATCTGCTCAGTGGCCATGCTCGATGGTCCGGTACAGGGGTTTGCCTGCGCGTTCGCGCCGGTGCGAGGTGCTCACCAGCAGCAGCCCGATGGCGAAGAAGCCCAGGCACAGCAGGGTGGAATTCAGGAGCGAAACGGTGAGCGTGCTGGCCCAGCCCGGTATGGCTTCATCGGTGAACAGCTTCACCCCGAGGATGAAGATGATCGCGCCCACGGCGAGCACGGCGAGCCCGAAGAAGGCCTTCAGGAAGAGCGCCAGGACATCCTCACTGTATTCGAGCAGGGAGCGGAACGCGTGCACCGAAAGACTGCGGAAGCTCATCTTCGACCGGCCGTCCAGGCGTGCGCGCCGATCGTAGGTGATCGCGCGTACCGGCGCCCGCTGTCGCGAAAGGAAGGCCGCGTAGTGCGTGAAGCCCCGGTCGATGACCGCCCCGAGCACGCGCCGGTCGATCATGGAGTAGTTCCCGAAGGTGATGGAGCGCCGCGTGACCAGACGGAAAAGGAGCTTGTACAGGGCATACCCTGTGCGGAACCACAGGCTCTCGCGCCGCTTGCCGCGTGCCACCAGGGTGATCCCCGTGGCCGGGCCTGCCAGCAGGTCCCGGATCGCCGCGGGATCGTCCTCCCCATCGGAATCCATCACGATGAACCGCTCGGCGGTGGTGCCCGCAGCGAAGAGCAACCCCTGGTAGATCGCTTCCTGGTGCCCCACATTGAAGGACAACGCGAGGACCTGGAGCCGTGTGTTCGGCGCGGCCATGCGCATGGCGGCCAACCGTTGCAGCGTGTCGTCGGTGCTCGAATCATCGACCATGACGATCGTGAAAGGGCCGGCCAGAGTGGCCAGCGATGCCTCAAGCTCCTTCACGAAGCGCACGGCCACGTCGCCTTCGTTGAAGCAGGGCGCGATGATGGCGGTGTGACCGGTCTGCATGTCAGCGCGAAGGTGCGGCGGTGTTCTCGAACACAAGATAACCGTTCCGTTCGCCCAGGGGGCGGAGCTCGGGGAACGCACGACCCACGAGCGGAAGCTCATCGACCGGGGCGCGGCTCACCACGAACCGGATCCTCCCGTTGTGCAGCATCCGCTGGAAGGCGGAGAGGTCCAGGTGACGCCGCACGCTGTACAGCAGGATCACGTCCTTCTGCGTGAGCATGCTGCGCCCCACCAGGAAGTTCTCCAGGTGATCGTGCGCGGTGATCAGCACAAAGCCCTCGCGCAGGGCCGGATCGTTGCGGAACCCATCGGCCATGCGTTCGGCCTGCGTGTATGCCGCACGCTCGTCGGGTGCGGGGGCCTTGCCCAGCAGCACGCCCGTGCCCCAGGCCAGCTTGCCCATGGGGATGCAGAAGGCACCGAGGCCGATCACGGCCCAATGCACGGGTACCGCACCGCGCGCCGGAAGTCCGGCCGCCAACGCGGCGATGAGCGCGGAAGCCAGCAGTACGTTCTCCATGTAATAGGTGTGCGAACTGCCGTGCTTCAGGCTGGTGAGCAGCCCGAAGGCGAACGTGATCAGCACGGCCAGGCCCAGTGCGCGTCGCTCCGGCACGGTGCCGCGCCAGAGACGCAGCGCGAGCACGATGCCCGCGGCCTGCACGAGGATCAAGGCCCAATGCGCACCACCGAGGTAGATCGTGCGCACCAGTCGTGCGCTGAACCCGTTCCGCACGCCGATCACCACGTTCTCGTAGAGGGTGGTGGCACCGTATGCGGCGCAGAGCCCGCCTATGGCCAGGCCACCGATCACCGAGCAGGTCACGGCATGTTGCGCAAGGTCCTTCCACCGGCGCTGCAGCAGCAGCCATGCGCCCACGATCCCGATGGGCAGGACACCGGTTTGCTTCGAGAGCACGGCGAAGCAGCACAGTACCGAGCAGAGCAACAACGATCGGCGCCCGAACGGGGTGCCCGCGTGTTGCACGTACCGCAGGAAGCACCACATCGCCAGGGCGAAGAACAGCAGGTAGAGCGCATCGGGCCGCGCATACATCTGGCGGGGCAGCAAGGCGAAAAGGGCCACGGACCACAATACGGCCGACCAGACCGGGGCGCGCAGGTACCGGGCCAGGAAGAAGCACGTCACCACGAACCCGATGTTCAGCACCAACCCCAGCGCGCGGCCCAGGGCGTAGACCTGTTGGGGCTCCAGGGCATCCACGCCAAGGAGGTTCCCGATGCCCGCGGCGAGCCAGTAGTAGAGCGGTGTGTATTGGATCACGTCGAAGGGCGGCGATCCCGGATCGGTGTAGAGCGGCATCCCCTTCATCACCTTGATGATGCCGTACACCACGTTCTCCTCGGCACCGTTCAGGTCC
>CAZFAW010000216.1:0-5167 GCA_964517015.1 uncultured Chryseobacterium sp. | reverse complement strand
TACGCGCTGTACATGTGTTTCCTGGGCCCGTTGGCGCACGTGGGCCAAGGTCCGCTGGGGCTGCTCTCGGCCGTTGAGACCGCTGTGATCCTGCTTGCCGTGGTGTTCCTCCTTGCCCGGCGGCAGCGCCAAGGGATCGATCTTGCGCTCGTGCTCTTCTGTCTGTGTTTCGCGCTTGCGCTCGCGCTGGTGATCGGCTGGACCACACCCGTGGTGGGGGCCATTGTGCGCTACCGTGTGCCCCTGCTGCCGTTCGTACTGATCGCGGCTTTGCTGTTGACCGATCCAAAGCGGCTCCCGGTCTGGATGCGTGCTTCCTTCGCGCCATGAACCTCGCTGCCGATCCCCGCCCCTCGCCATGCACCGCATGGTGCCTCGTCGTGGTCGTCCTGCTTCACTCCTGCGCGTACAAGAACAAGGAGGCCGATCTGGTGGTGCACAATGCACGCATCGTAACGTTGGACAGCGCGGAACACGTGTACGCCGCCATGGCGATCACCAACGGACGGATCGTGGAACTGGGCCCGGAGCAACGGATCCTGAACCGGTACCGGGCGAAGGAGACGTTCGATGCGGCCGGTCAGCCGGTGTATCCGGGTTTCATCGATGGGCATTGCCATTTCTTCGGATACGGCCTGAACAAGCAGAAGGCGGATCTGAGGGATGCGAAAAGCTGGGACGAAGTGCTCGAACGGACCCTGGCGTTCGCGAAGGCGCATCCTGATACCGGCTGGTTGCTCGGTCGTGGCTGGGATCAGAACCTGTGGGCCCTCAAGGATCTTCCGGACAATGCGCGCCTGAACGAACTGATCCCTGGTCGGCCGGTCCTGCTGCAACGCATTGATGGTCACGCCGCGGTGGCGAACCAGGCTGCCTTGGAACGGGCGGGGCTCACCGCGCAGAGCGCTATCTCCGGCGGCCTGCTCGAGGTGCGCGACGGACGTCCGACCGGCCTGTTGGTGGACAACGTGGTGGAAGTCTACCAGAGGATCTTCGACGACGCGGAAGCCGCCACCAAGCGCCAGGCCTTGCTCGATGCGCAGCGCGACTGCCTGGCTGCAGGACTGACGATGGTCGTGGATGCGGGGCTGGATGTGAACACCATCGATCTCATCCGGCAGATGCAGCAGGAGGGCGTCTTGAAGATCCGCATCTACGCAATGATCAGCGACAAGCCGGAGAACATGGAGCGCTATGCGGGAACAGGACCGATGGTGAGCGACCGGCTGATCGTGCGCGCAGTGAAGTGCTACGCGGATGGCGCCCTCGGATCGCGCGGTGCGCTGCTCATCAAGCCGTACAGCGACGTCGACAGCACCTGGAACGGCCTCCTCCGTGGTTCGCGAGAGCACTTCCTGGGCATCGCGCAATGGTGCAAGGCGCACGGGTTCCAGATGGCCACGCATTGCATCGGCGACAGCGCGGACCGTTTGATCCTCGGTGTCTACGGAGAGGTGCTGGGCGGAACGAACGACCTGCGTTGGCGGATCGAGCATGCCCAATGCATGGATCCGGCCGATCTCGACCTGTTCAAGGCGAACACCGTGATCCCCAGCGTGCAGCCCACACATGCCACCAGCGACATGCTCTGGGCGGATGAACGCCTGGGTGCGGAGCGCCTGGCGAACGCCTACGCCTACAAACGACTCCTCCGGCAGAACGGGCTGCTCGCGCTGGGCACGGACTTCCCCGTGGAAGGCATCTCCCCGCTGAACACGTTCCGTTCGGCCGTGTTCCGCAAGAACAACGAAGGGGTTCCCGCGGGCGGTTTCCAGATGGCCGACGCCCTCACCCGCGAAGAAGCGCTGCGCGGCATGACCATCTGGAACGCCATCGCCACCTTCACCGAGAAGGACCTGGGCACGCTGGAGGTGGGGAAGCTCGCGGACTTCGTGGTGCTGGACCGCGACCTGCTTCGCACGGCCGAGGGCGACCTGGAACGGACCAAGGTCGTGGCCACCTACGTTCAGGGCGAGCATCTGCCGTGATCGGGGGCTCAACGCCCCCTCCTGCCGTTCCGTCGGATCCATGCGCGGGGTATTAAACCCGGTCCGTACTTCGCGGTCCTTTCCGCATTACCCCCACATGATGTCCACGTTACGCACGCTCACCTCCGTGGTGATCCTGATCGGCACCCTTGTGCACGCACAGAACCTCCCGGAGGAGATCGACCTCAGCCCCGACGGCCGCATGCTGATGACCGGTGGCAACACCAGTTCAGGGTTCTATCGTGAGGATACGCTGCGCACCATCGAACTCACCTTCAGCCAGACCGATTGGTGGACGCAACTGACGAACAACTACAGCAGCCAGACGCCGATCCAGGCCACCATGATCTACAATGGCAACACCTACACCGACGTGGGCGTTCGCTTCAAGGGATCCACGTCGTACAACATGCTGCCCCCAGGATCGCAGAAGAAGAGCTTCGATATCGACATGAACTACTTCGTCAGCGGGCAGGATGTCGGCGGGTACACCACCATCAACCTCAACAACAGCTTCCAGGACGACAGCTTCATGCGCGAGGTGGTGTACGAACACTTCAACCGGGAGCACATACCCGCAGCCAAGGCCAACTTCGTGGTCCTGGTCATCAACGGGGAGAATTGGGGCGTTTACCTGAACGTGCAGGGCCTGAACGACGCGTTCATCGGCGAATGGTGGTACAGCGACAACGGGGATCGCTGGCGCGCCGACGTACCCCCCGGATCCCCGGGATCGCCCGGCTGGGGCGACGGTACCGCGGCCTTGAACTACCTCGGCGCGGACACCACCGATTACCAAGCGTACTACACCTTGCAGAACGCGAACAGCGTGGCTCCCTGGGACCACCTGGTGAAGGTGTGCGACGAACTGAACAACACCCCGCTCGCCGATCTGGAGGACACCCTGGACAAGTACATGAACCTGGACCGCGTGCTCTGGCACCTGGCCCACGAGAACGCCTTCGCCGACGACGACAGCTACATCTTCAAAGGGAAGATGGACTACAGTCTCTACTGGGAACCGGAAAGCGGCCGCATGACCACGCAGGAATACGATGGCAACACGGTGTTGGACAACGGCAACTTGAACTGGACGCCGTTCTACCACCAGAGCAACGTGAACTATCCCCTGTTGAACCGGTTGCTGGCCGTGCCCGAACTGCGCCAGCGCTACCTGGCGCACCTGCGCACCATCGTGAGCGAGGAGCTCGATGCGACCGCGTTCAACGACCTTGTGGACACGTACAAGGCGCTGATCGATACGGCCGTGCAGAGCGACACGAAAAAGCTGATGACCTACGCGGAATTCTCCTCCGGGGTGACCGCTTTGAAGAACAACCGCACCACCCGCGTGAACACGTTGAACGCGGACAGCGAAATGGCGCAGGTGCCCCCCACGATCAGTGGCACCGAACACATCGTGGATGCCGGCGTGAACGCACAACCCGGCGAAAACGAAACGGTGGACGTGCGCACGACGGTCGGTTCGGCCAGTGGCATTTCGGCCGTCACCCTGTACTACAGCACCACGCTCTGGGGGCGGTTCGTGCGCGTGGGCATGCTCGATGACGGCGCCCACAACGATGGTGGTCCCGGCGATGGCACCTACGGCGCCAGCATACCCGGGGTGAACGGCGGCACCTGGGTGCGTTACTACATCGAGGCAACCGCGAACAACACCGCGCACACGGTGAAGTACGACCCGGTGGGAGCCGAGCACAACGTGTACGTGTACGATGTGGCCATTCCCACCGCACCGTCCACGGGCGTGGTGATCAACGAAGTGATGCCCGACAACAACAGCACGGCCACCGATGAAGCCAGCCAGTACGAGGACTGGATCGAGCTGCACAACAACACCCCCACGTCGGTCAACCTCGGTCTCTGGTTCGTGAGCGATTCCTGGTTCGAACCCTACAAGTGGCGCCTGCCCGTGGGCACCTCGATCCCCGGCAACGGCTACCTGATCGTCTGGTGCGACGAGGACGAAGGCCAGGGCGATGAACACACCAATTTCAAACTGAACGACCAGAACGAAAGCGTACTGTTGCTGAACGCCGACAGCATGCTGGTGGACGAGACCTCGTGGACCGACATGCCCGAGGACCGGGGCTGGGCACGGGTACCGAACGGCAGCGGCCCGTTCGTGGTGCAAGACCCCACCTTCGCCGGCAACAACGATTTCGCCAGTGTGATCGAGCCGAGCGGCGCCGGATCGTTCGGCCTGTACCCGAACCCCGCGAGCACCGCCTTGTGGTTGACCACCGGCGCGATCGGTCCGATCGACCTGCTCGTAACGGACGCCACCGGACGGATCCTCACGAACGGCACGCTGAAGAACGCGTTGATGCTCGACGTGTCCACATGGGCCGCGGGCAGCTACACGGTGCGCGCGGGCAGTACGGCGAAGAAGTTCATGGTGGTGCGCTGAACGCCCCTGTGCATGCGGAACGCCCCGCACTGCACGGGAAGTTCCGCGTTCCGGTAGGCGTTACCACGTACCCGGGCCAGCCATCGACGGCTGCGGCCGGCTCAACGCACCAGGAACGTCAATTGCCCGTGTTGCGCGCCTTGGTCCACACGCAACGCATACGTGCCTGCCGCCAACGTGGTGATATCCAGCGTGAACATGTGCTCCGCAGCAGCGGTCCCGCTCAACACCACGCTGCCGCGGCCGTCCGACACACGGAAGCGCACCACTTCGGATGTCATGGTGACGGGAAGGGACACGTTCAACCGGTCGCTCGCCGGCGAAGGCCAGCACGCGAACCCATCGGCGCGCTCCGTACCGCTCACGCCCACGTTCAGGAACACGAGCGTATCGCTCATGGCCGTGCAGCCGTTGGCATCGGTGATCTCCACGCTGTAGGCACCGTTCTGTAGCGGATCGTAGGTCTGGCCCGACGCACCGGCGATGGGCCCACCTTCGAAATACCATTGGTACGAGGCCGCGGGCGAGCTTTCCAACGTGGGTCCGTTGGGTGTGATAATCGGCACGGAAGGCGGGGAGTACACATCGAAGACCACCGTATCGCTGTATGCAGGACATCCTTGAGCGGTGACCATGATCACCGAAAGCGGGCCGGCAGCGTTCGCCGTGCCGATGTTCGGAGGATCGAACGTTCCACCATCGCTCCAGAAATAGGATTCGAACGTGGGATCCGCTTCGACCAGCACGC